>JAZDHO010000248.1:0-40910 GCA_043805815.1 Chloroflexota bacterium | reverse complement strand
CGCGCCGGGACTAGCCGGGTCCTGCGGGCATGACCGGCGCCTGGGGTTTCTGGCGGGGCTTGAACCAGGTGTTCCACTCCCGGTTGTGCCAGATCACCAGGACCGGGGCGGCGTTGAAGATGGACGAGTAGGTGCCGCTGAAGATGCCCACGAGCAGGATGAGCACGAAGTGGCGGGTGGTCTCACCGCCGAAGAGCGCAAGCGCAAGCAGGGTGAACAACACGGTCAGCGTTGTGTTGATGGACCGATCGAGCGTCTGGACGATGGAGTGATTGACGATCTTCTCGTACTCAACGCGCCGGTAGATGCCGGAATTCTCACGAATGCGATCGAACACCACGATGGAGTCGTGCACCGAGAAACCGATGACCGTGAGCACGGCGGTGAGGAAGAGGGCGTCAGCCTCCCAACCGAGCAGGTAGCCCAGCATGGCCTCCACTCCCAACAGGACCAGGACATCATGGATCAGGGCCATGATGGCCGCGGCGCCGTAGCGAACGGCATGCTCAACGCCGCGGAAGGCATACCAGATGTAGAGCAGGATGGCGATCGCTGCCATGAGAATGGCGATGCCGGCCGCCCGGGTCACCTCGCCGCCGATGGCGGGCGAGACCGAGGTGAAATTGAGGACCGTCACGGTCGAGCCCGAGGCCTGCTGCATGGCATCCACAATGACGCCTTTGGTGGCGTCATCCATGGCCTTGGAGCGGATGGCGTAGGCGTTTTCTCCGAGCGGTTGGATGATCGGCCCCGCAATGGGCTGCTCAGCGGTGGAGAATTCAGTGTAGAGGTCATTCAACTGGTCGACCGGCGGCCGCCCGGGGGAAAACTCCACCTCCAGCAGCGCGCCACCTTTGAAATCGACTCCCAGAGCCAGCGGTCCTTCACCGGTTTGTGTCCAGTGCAGCGCCATGAAGACGATGCCCGGGATGATGACCAGCAGCGAGATGAGAAGGAAGATGTACCTGTTCTTGATGATCTGCATGCTGCGCTCCTAAAGCCCGAACCAGCCCGGGTGCTCGGCCGTTTTGACCCTGTCCAACACGAGATGCAGGAAGGTCCGCGTCACGATGATGGCGGTGAAGAGCGAGACAAGGATGCCCAGTGCCAAGGTTACGGAGAAACCCTTGACCATACTTGCCCCAAAGGTGCTGCCAAAAACGAACAGGATGGTGCAAGTGATCAGGGAGGCAAAGTTGGAATCGCGGATCGACGGCCAGGCCCTTCTCCAGCCAAGGTCGATGGCCTGTTGAAGGCTTCGCCCGGCGCGCAGTTCCTCCTTGAGCCGTTCGAAAATGAGGATGTTCGCATCCACGGCCATCCCGATGCTGAGAATGAAGCCGGCCAACCCCGGCATTGTGATGACGACCGGTATGAGCTTGAAGAGCATCAGGGTGATCAGGGCGTAGACAACGAGAGCGAGATCGGCCACGATGCCGGGAACCCGGTAGTAGAGCGCCATGAAGAGGACCACCACGGAGAGACCGATCAGGCCGGCGGTAAGGCCCTTGCGTATGGATTCCTCGCCCAAAGTGGGTCCGACCGTGCGGCTTTCGACCACCTTCACGGGAACGGGGAGCGAGCCATAACGCAGCTGAATGGCGAGGGCGTTGGCGCTTTCGTTGTTGAAGCCACCCTGGATGACTCCCTGACCGTCGGTGATGGCGCTCTTGATGACGGGGGCTGAGATCACCTGCTTGTCGAGGACAATGGCGAGGTACTGGTCGACGTGCGTGGTGGTGAACTCGGAGAACACCTGCGCGGCTTCGGGTTTGAGCGTGAAGAGGATTTCATACGAGCCACCGATGGAGCCCGCCTGCACGCCGACCGTGTCGAGGGCAGCGCCGGTCATGACCGTGTGGAACACCTGCGGAACGGGTGCCGCGCCGGCCTCCGGCGTGATCGCCGATTGCGGCGTCGGACTGGCGGTGGGCGCGGCGCCGGGCGTCGGCGTAGCGAGCGTGCCGCCCGGGCCGGCTGCGGCGGGGTCGTAGTCGGTCACGATCTCCGAGCCGTCCACGAGCGGGTTCGTGCCCATGTCCACGAATTCCAGCAGCGCGGTCTGCTGCAGCGCAGCCACGACCTCTTCCGGGTTGCTGACGCCGGGGAACTCAGCCACGATGCGGCACTGCCCGGCGATCTGCATGACGATCTCGCTGACGCCGAGGGCGTTGGCGCGGTTCTCCAGGATCTGCCGGGTGATGTCCAACGAGCCGGCATCCACGGCGGCGCAATCGGCGACATCCGCCTCCAGGAGGGTCTGAAGGCCGCCGAGCGTGTCCAGGCCCCGATGGACCTCAGTGTTGCGGTCAAGCAGCACTCTATCGTTGAGGGGATTGATGATCGAGATGCGATCCGACAGGTCCACCCAAAGCGAGAAGGCGACCATAACGATGATCGCGACGAGCCAATTGTTGCGGCTGCGCATGTTTCACTCCGTCACAAAAATACCAGCCCACGGCTGGCGCGGCAAGATTATACACCGAACCTGTGCGTTGACGGTCAACTCACGCGCATCTGGGCGCCGTACCGCGCCGGCGCAAGAACGCCGCGGCCTGGTCGAGGACTTCTTGTGGACTGAAGTTGTCCGTTTCGATGGTGAGGTCTGCGTGCTGCCATGCGTGGGCGAGGCGGCGCATCTGCTCGAGGTAGTCAGCTTCGGACCAGTTGAGCCGGCGGCGCGAGGTGCAAGTCGCGAAGGAGGCGTGGAGGAAGATGAGGACATCCGGATGCGTGATGCGCTGCCACATGTAAGGGACGTAGGAGTGTTCCTGCGCGATATGGCGGCAGCGGAATCCCAGGGCCTCGAGCGCGTCCACGAGGGTGGTCTTGCCGGCGCCGCATGGGCCGACAACGCCGACGAGGAGCTCTGCATGGGCCGAGCTGTCCATGTTGTCAGCCAAAACCCGCGGTGTGTGGACTAATGTGCGATGGGTAGGCGAATGCTCATGCGGCGGACGTCATCGCCGGCGTGGTGGACGACCTTCACCACCACCACACTGATATCATCTGCCGGGCGGTTGTCGTCAAGTTTCATGGCGTGGGCGAGCAGGGCGTCTGCCAGTTCCTGCGGGCTCGGATCCTGCTCCTCGAGCAGGGAGCGGATCACCTCGCAGGCGTCCATCGGCTGGCCGCGGCGCTTGCCGGCGTGGACGAGGCCGTCCGTGTAGATCACGACCACCAGGCCCGGCTCGAGCACCATTTCCGTGATAAGCGGGCGGACATCCCGGGACGTGCCCAAGGGCACGCTTTCTGCTTCAAGGCAGTCTGACTTCTCGCCGCGGCCGACGAAGATCGGGGCAGGGTTGTTGCGGGTGAGCACGATCGTGCCGCTGTGGAGGTCGACCGAACAGATATTCAGGGTGGAGATCACCTGCCCTTTCTTCTCGGTGAAGAGGGCATCCGAGGCGGCACGGGCGGCGGCGCCGTCGCGCACACCCTCGGCCAGGAGGGCGATGACCTTGCGCACGACCATCATGGAGATCGCCTTGGCGCCGCGTCCGGAGGTCTGGCCGTCTGCAAGGACCACGGACAGGCCGCCGTTGGGGCGCTCGATGGCCTCGAGGGTGTCTCCGCTTTCCGACGTAGCGTACTTATTGACCTTGGCTACCGCGATACGAACTTCCACGAGGCGGATTGTACAACGTTTCGGACTTGACGTCACGCCGAGGCGCCTGTATACTACGTGGACTTAGCTACTGGACATGAGGACGGGCGCCAGCCCGTCCTTCGTACGTAGAGGAGATCGTAATGACGCCTCATCCGAAACGCAAGCATTCCAAGGGACGGCGCGACCGCCGCCGGGCGCACGACGCGCTGAGGCCTCACAACCTGGTGGCGTGCTCCAACTGCGGATCGCTGCGGCTTCCGCACACCGTGTGCGCGAACTGCGGGCACTACCAGGGGCGCGAGGTCTTCGAGGTCAAGAAAGAGAAGAAAGAGTCGTCCTGAGGATAGACGAGCCCGCTGATGCGCGGCTCGTTTGTATTTAACCGGGGTCGCGGCTTGTGGATGCGGCCTGACCCGTGCAGCATTCCGAGAAGCCCCAACTGCCAATGACCACAATCAAAGATCTGGATCCGAAAGCGACCGCCCTCGTGTTTCCGGGGCAAGGCTCACAACTCCTGGGCATGGGCCGCGACCTGGCGGAGGCCTTCCCGGCGGCGCGCGCCATCTTCGGCGAGGCGGATGCGGCACTGGGCGTCGCGCTGTCAGACGTGATGTGGAATGGACCGGCCGAGGAGCTGAACGACACGATCAACACGCAACCGGCACTATTCGTTCACTCGCTTGCCGCATTCCGGGTGTTCAAGGACCTGTTCCCCGAATTCCGGCCGGCCTTCCTGGCTGGGCATTCGCTCGGGGAGCTTTCAGCGCTTACGGCCGGCGGCGCGCTGACGTTCGCGGCCGGGGTGCGGCTCGTTCGGCGTCGCGGCGAATTGATGAAGAAGGCCGGCGAGGTCAACCCGGGCGGGATGGCGGCTGTGCTCAACCTTGACATCCCGACGCTGGAGAAGATCTGCGAATCAGCATCCAACCCGGCCGAGGGCGTGCAGGTGGCGAACGACAATTGCCCGGGGCAGGTCGTGATCTCGGGCGCCAAGCCGGCGGTCGAGCGGGCAATCGAGTTGGCGAAGGCGGCGGGAGCGAGGCGGGCTGTTCCCCTGCCGATCTCGATCGCGGCGCACTCGAAGTTGATGGGCACGATCCAGGAGGACTGGGATGCGGCCGTCGTCGAGGCCGGATTGCAGGAAAGCGCTATCCCGTTGATCGGAAACGTCGAGGCATCCGTGATCGTAAGCGGCGCCGACCTGAGCAGGGATATTCAACGGCAGATGCAGTCCCGTGTAAGGTGGACTGAGACGATCGCGACAGCCGGGAAGCAAGGCATCAACGCGTTCATCGAGGTCGGTACGGGCAGCGTGCTCGTGGGGCTGATCAAACGTATCGCCTCGGACGCCAGGGGCGTTACGCTTGGGACCGCGGCGGACTTCGCTGCGACGCAATAAAGCCGAGAAGCCGCGCGGGGGCGCGTAGTATAATGATCGAGACATGGGATCCACCGACAGCCCTGCCGCCTTTCCGTGAGTGGGGAGCGCCCGGCCCGTACGTAACCGCAGAAACAGAACCCCTGGTCAGGTGCAACCTGACCAGGAATTGTTTAGCAAGCACGCAGCAGGAAGGGTTTGGGCGGAGCCCGGGCGGCCGCCGCGGGAGCCATTGAATGAGACTGAGCAAGCTCGCCACCGACATTGCCGAGTCCCCGACGCTGGCGCTGAACGAAGAGGCGCGCTGGCTGCGCGAGCGGGGCGAGGCGGTCATCCATCTGGGAATCGGAGAACCCAAGAACAAGACCCCGATCAACGCCATCCTTTCCTCGGCGGCGAAATTGACCAGCGGGGAGGTGAAATATGCGCCGGTGGACGGCACACCCTCGCTTAAGAAGTCGATCATCCGCTACACCGAGGAGAACTACGACCGGCTGGTCGAACCCGAGAATGTGATCGTCACCAACGGCGCAAAGCAGTCGCTGTTCAACATCCTGTTCTCGATCCTCAACCCCCAGGATGAGGTCATCGTGATCGCGCCGTACTGGGTCTCGTATCCTGAGATCGTAAAGATGTGCACGGCGCGCCCGGTGATCGTCACGCCGGAGGACGGCACGTTCATTCCGCGGCTGGTCGATATCGAAAGGGCGGTCACGTCGTACACGCGGGCGATCATCGTCAACAGCCCAAACAATCCCAGCGGCGCCGTTTATCCGCCCGCCCTGATCGAGAGCCTGGTGGCACTGTGCGAAAAACGCGGCCTGTTCCTGATCTGCGATGACATCTACCACAAACTGACCTTCGACCATCATGTGGCCGTTCCCGCGACGCGCTTCACGTCCCGGCCGCCGGACGAATCGTGCGTGATCATCGTCAACGGCGTTGCGAAACTCTACGGAATGACCGGCTTCCGCGTGGGATGGGTGATCGCGCCGCGTGAGCTGGTGCGGGTGATGGCCAACGTCACCGCACAGACGACGTCGGGAGTGTCGCCGGTCAGCCAGGCCGCGGCGGAGGGTGCGCTGAATGGTCTGCAGTCCGTGGTGGAGGCCCTCCGGCTTCAGATCCAGAATAATCGGGATGTCCTGGTCCAGGAGATGAAGTCCTTCAACGGCGTGCGCCTGATCCCGCCCCACGGAACCTTCTACGCGCTCCCCGATCTGCGGGCATTCGGCACAGATTCGGTGGAGCTATCGAAGTTCCTGCTGAAGAAAGCCCTGGTGGTGACCGTCCCTGGCAAAGAATTCGGGATGGAGGGACATCTGCGCCTGTCCTTCAGTGGAAGCGTCAAGGACGTCTCAGAGGGGATCGCGCGGATCCGGTGGGCGCTCGACCCAAGCAGCCCCAATGAGATCTATATCGGTGATCGGAAGATGATCAGGGACTGGCTGTAGTGCGAGCCCGGCCCGACGATGGCGGTGAAGGGATTCCATGAATAATCTGCTCGGCATAAAGACGCCTGGCGAGCGTGTTGCGGCGGTTCGCAAGTCGGCCTATGACCTGGGCAACCACGGCGTGAGCAACCTGCGCGCGAGCTACTGGAATCTGGCGACAGAGTCGCTGTACGAGGAGGCCGTGTTTCGAGGCGAGGGCGCGACGTCCCGCGGCGGCGCGTTCGTGGTCAACACGGGCCAGCACACGGCGCGCTCGGCAAACGACAAGTTCGTGGTGCGCGAGTCGTCCAACGAGGAGCGGGTGTGGTGGGGGCAGTACAATCGGCCGATCGCGCCGGACAAGTTCGAGATGCTGTATGCCCGGATGCTGGGATTCCTGGAGGGGCGGGACGTCTTCATCCAGGATGTGTATGCCGGTGCCGACGAAGACTATCGCCTGCCGGTGCGCGTCGTTACGGAATCGGCCTGGCACAGCTGGTTTGTGCGCAACATGTTCCTGGTCCCCCAGTCGCTTGAGGAATACTCGCGCTTCGTGCCGGAGTTCACCATTTTTGCCGTTCCGGGATTCAAGGCGGCGCCGGCGATAGACAACACGGCCAGCGAGACTTTCATCTGCCTGTCCTTTGAAAAGAAGCTGGCGATCATCGGAAACACTGCCTACGCGGGCGAGATCAAGAAGGCGGTCTTCACGGTCCTGAACTACCTGCTGCCGCTCGACGGCGTGCTCTCGATGCACTGCTCCGCGAACGTGGGCGCCGAGGACCCGGACGATGTGGCACTGTTCTTTGGACTGAGCGGAACCGGCAAGACGACGCTCTCCGCCGACCCCTCACGCCGATTGATCGGCGATGACGAGCACGGATGGAGCGACCGCGGCGTGTTCAACTTCGAGGGCGGGTGCTACGCGAAGGTCATCGGGCTGTCCGCCGCCGCCGAGCCGCAGATCCATGCCACGACGAGGATGTTCGGCACGATCCTGGAAAACGTGACCTACGATCCAGTGACGCGCTTCATCGATCTGGACGATGATTCGGTGACGGAGAACACGCGCGCCTCTTATCCGCTCGAATTCATCTCCAATGCCGTGCCAGAGAAACAGGCGGGGCATCCGCGGAATATCATCTTTCTGACCTGCGATGCCTCGGGGGTCATGCCTCCGATCGCGCGGCTCACGCCGGACCAGGCCCTATATCAGTTCATCTCAGGCTACACGTCCAAGATCGCGGGCACCGAGGTCGGGCTGCGGGACGAACCGGAGGTCACGTTCTCGGCATGCTTCGGCGGCCCGTTCATGGTGCACCCTCCGCAATACTACGCGGACCTGCTCAAGGGCAAGATCCAGCGGCACGGCGCCCGCTGCTGGCTCGTGAACACGGGCTGGGTGGGCGGCGCGTATGGCGTGGGAAAACGCATCAGCATCAAGTACACGCGGGCGCTGCTCTCGGCTGCCCTCACGGGCCAGTTGGACTCGGTGCCCGGCAAGCGGGACCCGGTCTTCGGTTTTGACGTCCCCACGAAATGCCCGGAAGTGCCGGATGAGGTGCTGGAGCCGGCGATCTCCTGGATCAGCAAGAAGGAATACGACAGGAAGTATCGACAGCTGGCGGCGCGATTCGTCGACAACTTCAAGAAGTTCGAAGATGGAGTGTCCGCGGCGGTGCTCGAAGCGGGGCCGAAGGTGTAGGTCCTGAACTGGACGTTAGATCGCGGCAGCAGTCTGGGCTGCCAACGTATTGCCAAGGCGCCGAGGAGCGGATCGCGCCTGCAGTGACAGTGCCATCGAAGCCGCCGGCTGAGAGTGCCAGCGAACCTGAGCAGGTCTTACGGGCACTTCCCACAGAAACCCTCATGAAGCACGAGACGATGGAGCTTACGGTCCTGCCTGTGCTGGCGGTGGCCGTGTGCGTTGCTCTGGCACTGATGCTGTCGCTGCTCTGGCATCTCCTGGCGTAGGAATGGGTGCGCGCCGGGCAAGGCGGGCGTTTGGGCAGCAGCCAAGCCTTCCATGGCTCACAAGATTCAGCGAGCGCACGCAGATGGTGTCGTGCCTCGACGTCGCCCGGTGCGTTCTGCGCGTCAGCCATAATGCGTGTGGTAAACTGCGTTCGGCTGATGCGCGAGGGCGAGATCGCAGGGCGCGGCGCGTCTGCACCCTGGTTGGGGGAGGCAGCATGGCATCCAACGAGAGCGAAGCGCACTACGCAGAGCCATCCACGTCTCCAGCTGAAGGCGCGGCTGCGAGCCGGTTGCCGTGGATCGATGTTATCCGGGCTGGGGGCGCGTTCCTGGTGGTGTTGGCGCATGTTGTGTTGTACCCGGCGCTGCGCGGCAGCGGCCCGCTCTGGGCGCAGTCCTTGTACTACACCGCCTCCCGGGTGGCTGTGCCGTTGTTCTTCATGGCCAGCGGCTACCTGTTGCTGGGGAAAGATGAGGGGTACAGCGCGTTCTACCGAAAGCGTGCGCTGCGCGTGTTCGTACCGTTCATTGTGTGGTCGTTCATCTACCTCGCCTGGAACGGGGGCTTCAGCACCGGTCCGTTCACACTCGGCGCAGTCGCTGACGGATTGCTGCGCATCTTGAGGGGTCCGCGGGCGTCGCACCTGTGGTTCTTCTATGTGCTGATCAGCCTGTACCTGATCACTCCGACGTTGCGGATATTCACCGCGAACGCCAGGCCGCGGGACCTGGTGTACTTCTGCGGCCTGTGGTTTCTGCTGGATCCTGTGTTGAATCTCATTCGCCACGTCTTCGACGTACAGATCGGGTTTGAGTTTCTATTCCTGACCGGCTATATCGGTTACTACGTCCTGGGCCACCTGCTCGGAACCACGCTGCTCACAAAGCGGCTGATCTTCGCCGCCGCCGGCGTTTTCCTGGCGGCATTCGCCATCGTCTTCGTCAGCGTGTATGCGGGGCAGCAATCGCCCACATACGATCAGTTTTTCGAGGGCTATCTCAGCGTAACCGTGGTCTTGTTGACGGCCGCGGCCTTCATCCTCACGCGATCCCTGAGCTCGAGGCTCGGCCCGCCCCCGCTGCGCTGGATCAAAGTGCTGAGCAGCGCCTCGCTGGGCATTTACCTGCTGCACATCATCGCGCTGGATGTGCTCGACCTGGGAATGGCGCCTGTGGTGGCCTCGACGGGATGGGGATCGTCGCTCGTCATGATGCCGCTGGCTGCGATCGTTGGCTATGTGGCCTGCTTCGTGATCGTGTTCGCGCTGCAGCGCCTGCCGGTGATCAAGTACGCCGTGCCGTGACGGGCCGCCCTCACGGCGCTTGCGGTTGAATCCGGAAGACCCTCCAATCCGTCCCTTCAACACTGCCCAACCAGACGAATCGGGGATCGGGCGTGGTGCCGTGGTAGATATCCTGCAGCGCCTTGCGGGGAGCCGGCAGGAGCATGTAATCCGCGCCATAGTGGTCGGCAACGAAAAGGATAGTCTCCAGGTCGTTGTTTGGGATCATGACGCTCTTGAACCCGGTGGCTTCGTGGACGTCCCACACGTCGCGGGCCATGATGACGACGGACTGGGGATCGGCACCGCGCGCGCGTGCGTCCGCCTCCACCAGAGTGCGAACGGAATCGTAGTGCCCGTAGACCTGATTGTAGATCATCGCAGTTGCGTAGTTCTGCTTGTATCCACGGTAGCCGAGAAACGCCGCCAGGGCACAGACGGTGAAAACCAGCAGCGGCAGTGAGCGGATGCGGGAGACGAGCAGGTCCACCGCGAGGACGCAGATGAACGGCAGCACCACGGCCAGGCTCTTGGGCAGTGAGCCGGGGCCCGAGAAGCTGGCAAGCACGGTGTAGAAGCCGAACACCAGCACCGAAAAGATGAGCGGGGGCACGAGGACGTGCAAGTCACGGACTCGCTGCCGGGTCAACACCATGTTGACCAGGCCCAGGCTCGCCAGATAGAGCAGAAGCGGATGAAGGAAGAGCTTGATCTGGGCGAGGTTTTCGCCGCCCGTATGCAGGCGCCGGGTGACAATTCCGCGCACGCCCCATTCGGCGCGCAGCGTGTCCCAGCTCAGCTCCTTCCCGTATGCATGAAAGTCCTCATAGGACGTCATGAATGTCGTGCTGGCCGGACCGGGCTGCAGCACTGAGTTGTAGCTCAGATAATTCCTGACCAAAACGGGGGAGATCACAAGAGCGTGCACTGCCAGTGCCGCGGCGACAAGCCCGAGGCGCTGGCGCCAAGGAAGCCGCGCAATGCCCACGCATATCAGCAGGGTAAACAGCAGCAGGACCCCATCCTGCCGGACGAATTGCGCCAGTCCCGTGCACACGGCCGCCAGCAAGAAGTAGCGCGGGTTGCTGCGCCCCTTCATGGCTAAGAAGAGCGCCAGGCTGCCAAAAGCGCCGAAGAAGATGATCGCTTCCGTGAGAACGGAGACCAGCACCTGGAAAGGGCTGAAGAATGTCAGCACTCCGACGAGGACGCCCACCATGACAGAACTGGAGAAGCGCCGTCCGGCGAAAAAGCCGACCAGGGCAGGCACAAGGCCGGCAGCGATGGAGGCCAGCAGCGCATTGAACACGGACTTGCCCAGAAGCAGCATGGGCAGGCTCAGGAGAATCCCCGCCAGCGGATTCCAGAAATCGCCGGCGTAGTGCGTGATGGGCACGAGGCCGAGGAAGAAGTACACGACGTAGTCGATGACGATGCCCCGCCCGTCGACTATGTTCTTGGCAACGGTGTAGTAGAAGGCTGAATCGCCGTGGCCCGGAGTCTCGGCCACGGATGCCAGCTGCAGGCGCAGGGCCAGTCCGGCGATGATGGCGATGGCGCCAAGGCCGTACCAGAATCCTGGTTCCTGTGCCGAGCGTGACTTCATAACACGCGCGCTAGGAGCAATCCCAGGATGGCGATCAGGATGCCGAGGTGCAGCAGCAGGTCATTGGCCGCGAGCCATGACCCCGGCAGGAGCCATTGAAGTAGCAGGTTGCATAGCACGAGCAGGCCGCCCAGGAGCGGAAGCAGGCCTTTGCGCCGCGCCAGATATCGCGAAAGAGCATCGATGATGGCGGACATCTCTAGTTCTCCCCGGCAACCGAGGGCGCATTGTCAGCGATCTGCCAACGGGCGAACTGGGCCGCGATGCGACCCGGCACGCGTCCCTGCATGACCACTCCGCCGCGCTCGTGCTCCAGGCGGTCGACCTGACCGGCCTCGTGAAAGAGCGAAATGAGAGCGCCCTGCTGATAAGGAAGCCGGACGCGCACGGGCGTGAATCGCTCAAACAGCTCCTCCTCGATCAGCCGCAGCAGCTCCGTGCGACCCAGTCCGGTTAGCGCTGATATTGCGACCGCCTTGGGATAGCTGCGCACCGTTTCTTGCGCCAGGGCCGGCCGCTCGAGCCGATCCAACTTGTTGAGGGCGGTGACAACCGGTATGTGCCCCGCGCCGATCTCATCCAGCGTCTGCTGGACCGAGCGGAATTGGTCGATGGCATTGGGGTGAGAAATATCCACCACGTGCAGCAGCAGGTCTGCCTCGGCGATCTCCTCCAGCGTTGCCTGGAATGCCGCCACCAACATAGTGGGAAGCTTCTGGATGAAGCCGACCGTGTCTGTAATGAGTGCCGGATTGCCGCGCGGCAGCTCGACTCTGCGGGTGGTCGGATCCAGCGTCGCGAACAGCTGGTCAGCGGTATAGGCGTCGGCCTTGGCCAAGGCGTTGAGAAGCGTGGATTTGCCGGCGTTCGTGTAGCCGACAAGGGCGACCGTGGGAAGGCGCGAATTCTTGCGGTGCGACCGGTATCTCTGCCGGTGGGCGCGGACCTTATCCAAGTCCCGCTTGAGATGGGCGAGGCGCTTGCGAATTGAACGGCGGTCGACCTCCAGCTGCGTCTCGCCCGGGCCGCGCAGGCCAACGCCTCCAGAGGTGCCGGTTCGGCCGCCGCCTCCGCCGGCCTGACGCGCAAGGTGCGTCCACTGGCCCGTGAGGCGCGGAAGCCTGTATTCAAGCTGAGCGAGCTCAACCTGAAGCATGCCCTCAGCGCTGTGCGCGTGCTGGGCAAATATGTCGAGGATCAGGGCGGTGCGATCAAGGACCAGGACCTTGTTTTCCAGAGCCTTCTCCAGCTCCCTTTGATGGCGCGGGGAGAGTTCGTCGTCGAAGATGACGACATTCGTCAGGGTCTCCTCGGCGAGAGCCTTGAGTTCATCCACCTTGCCCGGGCCGATGAAGGTCTCGACGTGCGGGTGCTGCAGCTTTTGGGTCAGGGCGCCGACGACTTCCAGCCCGGCTGTGGCGGCCAGCAGGCCGAGCTCGGTCATGGAGTCATCCAGGGATAGGAGGTGCCGCTGGGCATGTATCTCCGCGCCGACGAGAAATGCGCGTTCACGCGGCGGGCGCGTCAACTCAGGAGGTCGCTTTGCCATGGGATTGGATCCGCCGACTCGATAATACCATGGGCGGCGCGCCATCATCCCGATGTGGCGGCGGCTGCAGCACGTGGACGGAACTGCAGCGCACACCCAGGTGCGCCGGAAAGATCAAGGCCCAGACGCCTCGCTTGAGGCGCTTTGTTCGATCAGCCAGGTCCACAAGACGTCCCCGACTATCTGCAGACTTCCGGCCGAGAGCTTGTCCGGAGTGTCACCAGTTGTATGCCAGTATTCGTAATCGAGGTCGATGATGTCGACCGCCGGAATTCCAGCCTCCAGGAACGGGACGTGATCGTCCACTATCGGCTTGCCAACCTGCGGCAGGAATACGTCGCCGTGACCGAGTCGCGCGGCGGTTTCCCAAATCGAGGCACGCAGATCAGCATCCGAGTTGCGCTCCATCGGGATCTGCAGGTCGCTGTCGCCGACCATGTCGACGAGGACCATCTTCTCAGGTCGCACCGACATCTCCGCGACGAAGGCATTTGATCCCAGGATCCAATCCCAGCCGGGAATGCGCCCGTTGTCCTCAGCGTCGAAGAAGACCAGCCAGATCGGGACGGTGTCGATGGGCAGGGTCCGGGCGAGCTCCAGGAGGACCGCGACGCCAGAGCCCCCGTCGTTGGCCCCGGGACCAGGCAGGCTGCGAAGCTCCAATTGGGGATCCCGGTCTGCGAGCAGGCGCGTATCGTAGTGCGCGCCCACAAGCACCTGCGGCGCCTCCGCAGTTCGAAAGGCGATCAGGTTCGTTATCGGCTGCCCCATCGAGGCCGTGACCTGTCTGCGCACGGTCCAGCCTGCACCGCCGAGCTCCGCTTGCATCCATTCGATCGCCTGTTCGTGAGCCTCGGAGCCCGGAGTCCTGGGCCCAAAATCGACCTGGCGCTGCACATCGCTCAGGGCGCGCAGTCCGTCGAAGCTCGATTCGGGCGCCGCGGCCTCCCGCACGAAGGCGACCGCGTACCATGTGACCACCAGTGCCAGAAGCACGACGATCGCGCCGAGATAAAGGAGTATACGGAGTCGTGGCATTATGCCTCAGACCGGCGCGAGGGCCAAGTGCTGCTCAAGGTCTGCGGCGGCGCGTTCGGTGTAGGCCCTGGCGCGTTCCAGTTTGCTCCCGTGGAACTGGACCTCAAGGGGCGGGAGAATGCCGTAGTTGGCTTTCATCGGTTGAAAATCCCGCAGGTCGGCATGCGTGGCGTAGTGGCACAGGGCACCGATCATCGTCGTGGGCGGCAGCGCCCAGGGCGCGTTACCCTGCGCCAACCTGGCGGCATTGACTCCGGCGAGCAGCCCGGTGGCGACGTTGCCCATGTAGCCCTCGACCCCCATGATCTGCCCCGCAAAGAAGAGATCGTCGCGGTCCCGATATTGGAGCGTCGAACGGAGCAGGCGCGGAGCAGCAATGTAGGTATTGCGGTGCATCTGCCCGTAGCGCGCGAACTCGACGTGCTGCAACCCGGGGATGAGGCGGAAGAGGCGCTTCTGTTCCGCGTACTTGAGATTTGTCTGGAAGCCGACCATGTTGTAAAGCGTGCCGGCCAGGTTGTCCTGCCGCAGCTGAACAAGCGCGAACGGCCGCCTGCCTGTCCGAGGATCCCTGAGGCCTATGGGGCGCATGGGACCAAATGCCAGGGCATCCCGGCCGCGCTCTGCAAGAACCTCGATCGGCAGGCAGCCCTCGAAATACGGACCGGCACGCACGCCGGTGACGATGGGGGACTCCATCGGGCGCAGGGCGATGCGATCGGCTGCCACCAGGCTGTCCACGAACGCGTAGTACTGCACCTCGTCGAGCGGGCAGTTGATGTAGTCGTCGGTTACGACTTGGGCGCCGCGGCTGCGCGAGCCGCGAAATGCAGCCTCCAGATCGATGGTCTCGCTGGTGACAATGGGGGCGACGGCGTCGAAGAAGGAGAGATTGGTTTCGCCAGTGAGTGCGGCGATGCTGCGGGCGAGGGCGTCGGACGTGAGCGGCCCGGAGGCGACGATGCACAGATCCTCGGGAATCTCAGTAACCTCCTGCCGCAGGACCTGGATGCGGGGGTGGTTCTGGATGCGTTCGGTGATCAGATCAGAGAACCGCGCCCGATCGACCGCCAAAGCTGTGCCCGCCGGCACGGCAGCCCCTCGGGCACATTCGAGAAGCAATGATCCCAGGCGCGCGAGCTCGAGCTTGAGCAGGCCTGACGCCCGGTAAGGAAGGGATGATCCCAGCGAATTGGAGCAGACTAACTCGGCCAGGTCCGCCGTGGTATGAGCGCCGGTCGCCTTGAGCGGCCGCATTTCGTATAGCACGACATTCAGGCCCCGTTCAGCGGCTTGCCAGGCCGCTTCGCAGCCCGCCAGTCCTCCCCCAACAACCGCTAAATTGGTCATATTCACGACTATTTTACCATTTGCCCGTGCTGTATAATTTTTCGCGGAAGCAACTTGACATGCGGAAAACGGCCGATGGCCATCTCAAGCAGGCATGCAGCCTGACCGGTGCGGCGTGGGCGGCGCTCGTCGGCGCCGAATCAGGGAGTCCAATCGTTCTGGCCGCGCATGGATTGCCCGCGCTGAGGGCGAGGACTCTGGAGAAAATCCTGGCGGCGGATCCTGGAGCGGCGTGGTACAAGGGCTTGGGGAGCAAACGCCCTGCAGCCTCGCTCGGTGCCGTCGGGTATCCGAGGTTGGGGGTGAGGCGGATATGGGGGTATTCCATGGCGGGGGGTGATGCCATCGTCGTAGGCGCGGACACGCAGCGCGGCAAGGTGCCGAGAATATGGGTCCTGGTGGCCGCACTGATTGGCCGGCTCGCCCCGGTTCGCTCGGGGATGGCGGCATCGGGCTTGGAGGCGGAAGCGGCCTACGACAGCCAGAAGGCACTTGATGGAATCCTGTCGCGCTTCATTGCGGCAGGGGAGGACTACGCAGGTTGGCTCGCGATCCGACGCGGCGAGCAACTGATCATTGCAGCCCGCCGCAACACGGCGCTTGCCGGAGGCTTGGCGTTCGAGGTTGAGTCAAGCCCGCTGCTGAGTCGCATATGCCGGACGCGATCCGGCCTCAAGGTGCAACGCGGCAGTGGGGATTGGGATGCCGTGCCGCACGCGCTCACTCCGGAGTCCCGGTTCTGGGCGGGTTTGCCGCTCGTGGTCAACGAGCGAGTCATCGGCGCAGTCGCTGTGTGGGGCAGCAAGGTCCCATCGGCGCCACAGATGCGCGCGCTGGCGACGCGGGCGCGGCAAGTCTCCCAGCAGGTTGACCTGATCGTATCTCTTGGCGAAGTGACCGGCCAGCTTCACCGGCTGGCAACGCTGAATGAATTCGCGCTGGCCATCTCCTCCGCTGAAGAGCTTCCCCAAATGGCGCGACGAGTGCTGGGTCACTTGGGAGCCATCTTTCCCCGGCACAAGATCGGCCTGTTCGTGCCGACGCTGCACGGCGGGCTGATGCAGGAATTCAGCGCGGAGGGTGCCAACTTCGTTGAGCATACAGCGGCGCTTGCCGGGCACCCCATGTCCCGCTGGTTCAGCGGCCCTGCGGATCCGCCGCCGGCGATGCCCGCGGGAGACTCCTCCGAGGGAAAAGGCCGCAGACTGGTACTTACTGTGCCGCTTCGCTACCGAGAGGCAACGGTGGGCGCGTTGACCCTGCACGGTGACGGCGCGCCCGAACTGTCCCAGTACGATCGAAGCATGCTGGCGGTGGTGGCAAGCTACATGGCAGGAGTCGTCGAACACGGCCGGCTGCGCATGGAGGCTGAGGAACGGGCCAGGCGCCTGGAGGAAACAGTCCAACAGTTGCGCGAGGCCGAGCTGGCGGCGAGCGCGCGGCTTGCCGCGCAGCAGGCGGCTGAGAGCCGGCTGCTGCAGGCGGCAAAGCTGGTGGCGGTGGGAGAAATGGCCGCCGGCGTGGCTCACGAGCTGAACAATCCGCTGACAACGGTTTCGGGCTTCGCAGAACTCATCCTGGATGAGACACCGGCAGAGGCCCCGTACCGGGCGGACCTGGAAAGGGTGCTGCACGAAGCCCGACGTGCGCGATCCGTGGTTCGGCGGCTGCTGGATTTTGCTCGCCAGGGAGAGCCGCTGAAAATGCGCGCCGACATCAATGAGATCGTCGAGGATGTGCTGGCGATGATGACCCACTTCGTGCACACCGGCGGCGTGCAGCTGGAGGTGGAGCTGGCGCCGAGCCTGCCGTGGATCACGCTGGACGGCAATCAGATCAAGCAGGTGCTTCTGAACCTGTTCCACAACGCGCTGCACGCCATGCCGGGAGGGGGGCGGCTGCAGGTGCGCACGGAACTGCGTCGCCGGGCTGAGCGGGATTGGATCGTCACGCATGTCGCCGACAACGGCATTGGGATCGACGCGGCTGGATTGGAGAGGATCTTCGAGCCCTTCTACACCACGCGGGCAGAGAGCGGCGGCACGGGCCTGGGCCTGTCTGTGACGTACGGGATCGTATCGGATCACGGCGGTACAATCGATGTTCAGAGTCAGCGCGGCGGGGGATCCACGTTCTCCGTCTGGCTGCCCGTGTAGGCATGGATCCGATCTCAGTGCTCGTTGTCGACGATGAACCGGGAATCGCCCTGCTCTGTCAGCGCGTCCTGACGCGCGCGGGGTACGAGGTGGTGGCTCTGACCGATCCCAAGGCGGCGGTGGAGTGGCTCGACCATAACAAGGCTGCCCTGCTGCTGGTCGATATCCGCATGCCGGAAGTCGACGGCTTCGAGGTGATCGCGCATGCAAGCCGCCTTCAACCTGACCTGGCGGTCCTGGTCATGACAGGCTTCGGGACGCTGGACACGGCCATCCGCGCGCTGCGGCAGGGAGTCGACGGCCTGCTGCTGAAGCCGTTCGACGACAGCGAAGAACTGGTGACGGCGGTGCGGCAGGCGCTGGCGGACAGCCAACGCAAGAAGGACGCGGCGCGCACCCAGGCTCTGCAGCCCCTGTTCGAAGTGACTGAAGCGCTGTTGTCCGAGACGCGCAGCGAGTCCCTGCTGGAGCTGATGATCAAGGCCATCCTGGGCCACCTGCGCTGCGCGCATGCGGCGTACTACGAATATTCCGCGGCAGAGGGCCGGTTCGCACCACGCGCCGGCCAAGGCAGGCAACTGCCCGAGTTCATCATCCAGGTGGATGCCAGCGGAGAACCAGCGCTGTTCAACTCTGTGGGCCCCGGTGAGCCAAACACGCAAAGCAGGCTGATCAAGGCCGGCCTGGGAGCGGCATTGTTCGTGCCGATCGCACGCCAGAAGTTTCGGGGAGTGTTCTTTGCCGGCAGGGACCCCGGCGAGAGCGGCTTTCTCGACGCGGACCTTGACATGCTGCAGATCCTGTCGCGGCAGGCTGCTGCGGCGCTTGAAAACGCACGTCTGTACGACGAGGAGCGATCCTACGTCCGGCAGATCGAAGAGTCGCAGGCGGCGCTGCTGCAGGCGGAGAAGATGGCGGCCGCCGGGCGTCTGAGCGCCTCCATCGCCCACGAGATCAACAATCCGTTGCAGTCGATCCAAAACTGCATGCACCTCGCGGCGCATGAAGAGCTGCCAGAGTCGAAGCGGCGCGAGTACTTCGAGCTGGCGCGCGCCGAGGTGGAACGGCTGTCGGTCACCGTGCAGCGCATGCTGGATTTCTACCGCCCCGGCAGCGCGCGGTCCGAAAGTCTGCAGGTCACCGATCTCTTGAAGTACATCATCCAGCTCACGGAGAAGCAGTTGAGCGAGCGCGGCATTGCGGTGGTCACGGAGGTGCCGGAGACGCTGCCCGAGGTGGTGGCAGTGAGCAGTCAGCTGCAACAGGTCTTCATGAACCTGATCCTCAACTCGTACGATGCCATGCCCGGCGGCGGCAAGCTGTGCATCACCGGGCGCGAGGCCAAGGGCGGAGTCGAGGTGGTCTTCCAGGATGATGGACCGGGCATCGCGCAGGAGAATGCCTCCAGCGTCTTCGAGCCTTTCTTCAGCACCAAAGAGGGGGGCTCGGGCCTGGGCCTGACGATCAGCTACAACATCGTCGCGGCGCACGGGGGAAGCCTGGAGCTGGTTCCCGATCACGCCAAGGGCGCGTGTTTTCGCGTCTTTCTACCAACCGGAGAGAGGCCATGAAATCCAGCATCCTGATCGTGGACGATGAGATCGTTGCCCGGCAGTCGCTGACGGACATCCTGAAACTGGAGGGATACAACACGACTGCGGTCCCCAACGGGCCGGCGGCGGTCGAGTACGTTCGCACGCATCCGGTGGATCTGATCATCGTCGACCTGAGAATGCCGGGGATGGACGGGCTGCAGGTCGTGCAGGCGGTCAACCAGGTCTCGCCGGACACGGAGGTCGTGCTGCTGACGGCCTACGGCTCGGTGGACTCCGCGGTGCAGGCGCTGCGACTGCGCATCCACGACTACCTGACAAAACCGGCGTCGCCGCCACAGGTGCTGGCGAGCGTGAAGAAGGGCCTGACGCGGCGCGCGGCAAAGCTGCGCGCGAAGGCTGGTTCGGGCACCCCCGCAGAGGGCAGCGAACCTGTGCAGGACGTGGAGCTCCCCGATGGCACCGTAGTCGACTTCTCGCGACGGCAGATCCGGGCCGGCCGCAAGCTCATTCACCTCACCCCGGCGGAGGGACGCTTGCTGCACATTCTCATGGAGAACGAGGGGAAAGTATTCTCGCACCGGGAGTTGGTGCTGCTCGTGCAGGGCTACGAAACGTCGCAGCGCGAGGCGCCTGAGATCCTGCGGCCACTGGTCAGCCGACTGCGGCACAAGTTGGAAACGTTTCCGGTGCTATCCGAACGGGTCGCCAGCGTCCGGGGCACAGGCTACGTGTACGAGGGCGAGAAGTGAATCGCCAGCCAGCTAGCCGCGGGTGAGTATTCAGCCCCGAGCAATCGCAGGAAGAACAGGAATCGAGGGAGGGTGTCTCCGCGCTTCACTCGTGCGGGCCCCAGGGGGCGTCGCGGGGAATCTCTGGAGGCCGGATCCAGGCGAACCAGCCGCGGCGCCCTGGATGTGTGTGCGCTTGCGGCTTCTCATACCGAACCAGGATCAGACTCACTGCCAGCGCCAGCGCGCCGATCCATTGCAGGCCGGAGAGGCTTTCCTGCAGCCACCAATGGCTGAGCAGGATGGCCACGAGCAGCTCGGCCAATCCGAGCAGGGCGGTCTGCATGCCGCCGATGGTCTTCACCCCAAAGAAGAGCGAAAGGCGCGCCAGCGAGGTCACCAGCGTGAGTCCGATGACCGGCCAGCTGGCTGCGGCCGCCGCAGAGGGATGCGGGTCGAACATGACGTACACTGGAACCACGACGACGCTCATGGCGAGCAGCGTATACAGCGTGACGGTGGGGGCCGGCACCTCATAGAGGACGCGCTGGTTGATGGGCAAGTGCAGCGCGTAGAGGGCTGCGGCGCCCAACATCATGAGGATGCCTGCGGCACTGGCGCCTCCGGGCTGCAGCACAGTGAGCAGCACGATGCCGAGCGTCGCAACCAGCATGCGGAACAGGGTGAGGACTCCCAATCGCTGCCCGTCCAGGGCAAGCCAGAGTGCCAGGAAGAACGGATAGAGGGAGTAGATCATCTGGCCGACGCCGGCATTCAGCTCATCGAGCGCCAGGTAGTATAGGATCGAACCGGCGCCGTTGATGCCGCCTGCCAGGGCGAGGCCGTAGAAGGCCGCGGGGAAGACGTACAGGAAGGGCCGAAAGAAGGCGACGACAAGGAACAGGATCAACACGGCAGCCAGGGCGGTGCGCCAGGCCACGACTCCCAGCGGCGTGATGCCAAGATTGATGGCCAACTTCCCGAAGACGGGCGTGAATCCGAGAAAGATGGCCGATGCAAGGGCTGCCGCGATGCCGGCGGCGCGTTTCTGCATTCTGAGCCCCAAGCCCATGGGTCGCCGCATTCCTACTTGATAATGGCCCGGACTTCCTCAAGGAACTCGTCGCTGATGAAATCGCCCTTTTGCATCAGGGCTTGAATGTGCGAGCCAAGCCTGGCCTTTTCGTGCAGGGTAAGTTCCTTTGCGGTGGCGACAATGACGGGGATGTTCGCTGTCTTGCGATCCGCCCTGAGACCATCCAGCACGGCAAAGCCATCCATCTCCGGCATCATCAGGTCCAGGATGATCAAGTCCGGGAGTTCGCGCCGGCTGATCTCCAGTCCCTGCCTGCCATTCTCGGCCTCGAAGATCGTGAAGTCGCCCTGAGACTGGAGAATGCGGCGAATGAGCAGCCGCGCCTCGGCCGCGTCGTCGATGATGGCGACCCGCGGGAATCGGTCCGGCGCCACCTGGTTGAGGGCCGCCAGCAGGCCATCCTGCGGGGTCTCCGCCACCTGGGTGGGGAATTCCACATCCCGCGACCAGTGCGCACCCAGGATGGACTCTTCCGCCGGCACGGTGTGACCCGTGCAGTTGACCACGATCACATCGCCGGGCTTGATCACACCGCTGCGCACCAACTTGAACAAGCCCGCGAATCCCACCGCGGCGGCGGGTTCCGCAGAAATGCCCTCCATCTTCGCCAGGACGTGCATGGCGCGGAAGGCTTCGTCATCTGTGACACTCTCGAATGTGCCGCCGGTCTCGATCACGTGCTGCCGCAGCAGGGTATAGGCAAAGCCGGGGTCGCCGGTGGCAAGCGTCTCGATGCGCGTACGGGGATCCAGTACTGGGACAGCCTGCTCAAGCCCCTCGCGGTAGCTCTGGACCATGGGGGCGCAGCCTGCGGCCTGGACGAGCGCCAGAGCGGGTATCCGATCGACGATGCCCATCTCTTTCAGCTCGCGGAAGCCCTTGTACACGCCGAGGGGACCCATGCCGCCGCTGATGGCCTGGACGTACCAATCTGGTGCCTTCCAGACGGGTGAAGAGCCATTGCCGTGAGAGCCGCCGCGGGGCAAAAGGCTTAGCTGCTCCGCGATTTCGAAGGCGATGGTCTTCATCGCCTCGACCGAGGTGATGGTGCGCGCGCCCAGGTCTTGATACAGGTTGCGCTGCCGGGCAAACTCCGCGGCGATCTTCTTGGCCTGATCGTAGGATCCGGTGACTTTGACCACCTGGCTGCCGTACAAGGCGATCTCGCACATCTTGACCGCGGGCACCAGGCTGGTGACAAATGCCCAGAGCTTCACACCGGCCCTGGCGGCGAAAGCCGAGTACGAGATGGCCACGTTCCCCGTTGAGGCCGCGACCATTTCGGTTATGCCGGCTTCCTTGAGCGCCGCGATGGTGACGGCCGCCTGCCTGTCCTTGAACGACCCGGTGGGACCCTGGCGCTCGTCCTTGATGAACAGATTCGGTGTGCCAAGCATCATGCCGAGGTTGACCGCCGGCACGAGCGGGGTTCCGCCCTCGCCCAGGCTCAGGGAGGGGTTGGAGTTGCGGACCGGCAGCAACTCGCGATAGCGCCACAGGTCGAAGGGGCGTGCCGCCACCAGCAGTGGGAACGAGGCGCCGAGCGCCTGGTATTCATACTCCGCCTCGCGCCATTGGCTGTTGCAGCGCGGACAGTTGGTTGACGTGGGGAAAAACGGCGCGACGTGCCCGCAGTCCAGGCACTTCACGGCAAAGTTCATGATCCCTCCGACAGGGCGAGGTGCTTATGCCTTGGGCCGCACGCGCTGCAGCGCCCGCTTGACCGAGTCGATGAGCTCGGCCTCACTGAGGGCGCTCTTGCTGATCAGCCGGTGACCGAATTCGACAAGTTCGGCGCGCTGTTCGGGCGTGAGGTCGCCGCCGCTCAACACGATGACCGGAATGTGACGCAGCTCGGCGCTCTCGCGCATTCCTTCCAGAAGTTTGAAGCCGTCCAGGCCGGCCATGAAGAGGTCGAGGATGACCGCATCCGGGGCGTGTCCAGTGAGCGCCTCCCATGCCTCTTCCGCGCTGCTGGCGGGCACAAGCTTGTAGTCCCGTTGGTTTTGGAAGAGCTTCTCCATCATCCTGAGCGAACCGGCATCTTCATCGACCACAAGGACCTCGCGAATCGTTCGATCCCTGTTCAGGCGGTTGAGCGAATTCAGGAGGCTATCGCCGAGGATCGGCTTGAGCACGTAGTCGGCTGCGCCCAAACTGAAGCCGCGCTCCTGCTGCTCGAGGATGGAGCACACGATGACCGGGATGCCGCGTGTCTCGCTGTCGGCTTTGAGATCCGTGAGCACCTGCCAGCCGTCGAAGCCCGGCATCATGATGTCGAGCGTGATGGCGAACGGCTTGAGCTGGATGGCGCGCTCTTTGGCCTTGGTGGGATCCGTGACGCCGATGACATGATATCCCTGGGGCTCGAGATACCGCTCATAGAGCCGGATCACTTGGGGATCGTCGTCGACTGCGAGCACAACCCTGGCCCCGGCGCCACCTTCTTCATCCGTGGGGCCCTGGTAAAGGGGCAGCGTGAAGTAGAACGTGCTGCCCTTGCCGATCTCGCTGCGCACGCCGATGCGGCCGCCCTGGAGCTGGATCAGCTGCTGGCTGATCGAAAGCCCAAGGCCGCTGCCACCAGTCCTGCGTGTGGGTGAATCGTCCACCTGTGAGAAGGCCTGGAAGAGCTTGGCCTGGTCGGCCTCAGAGATGCCGGTGCCGGTGTCAGTAACACGCACCACGACCTCTTCGATGCCGGCCGCGTCGCGCTCGGCAGCGGCCTCCACGACGATCTCACCCTGGTCGGTGAACTTGGCAGCATTGGAGAGCAGGTTGAGCAGAACCTGGCGAACGCGGATCGGGTCCGCACGCACACTTGGCAGGTCCTCCGGAACCTTCTGGGTGAGGCGAATGGGCTTGTCCTTGACCAGGCCGCTGGCGCTCGACATCACGCTGGTGATGATCTCGACGACGTTGGTCTCCTCAAACGACATGTCCATCTTGCCGGCTTCGATCTTCGCCAGGTCGAGCATGTCGTTGATCAGCCCGAGCAGGTGCTGGCCCGAGTTGTAGATGGCGGTAAGGTCCTGGCGCTGCAAGTCGGAGATGGGGCCGTCGATGCCCTTCAAGATGACGCGCGAGAACCCGATGATGGAGTTCAACGGTGTTCGCAGCTCGTGACTCATGTTCGCCAGGAACTGCGTCTTCACCCGGTCGATCTCGCGCATCTCACGAACGGCCTGTTGCGCCAATTGATAGGAGCGGGCATTGTCGATGGCGATGGCCACCTGGTCGGCCAGGATCTGCAGCACGCTCAGGTCCTCGGGCGTGAAGGCGCCGACCGTCGGAGCGTGGATATCCAGCGCGCCGATGATGCGGTTGCCGACCCGCAGGGGCAGGGCACACTCCGCACGCGTATCGGGCAGGAGGGGATTGGGCCGGTAGGTCGCGTCCTCGGCCGTGTCGTTGATCACGGCCGCCTCGCCGGTGGAGGTTACCTTTCCCACCAGGGATTTCATGTTGACGGGCAGGTTATGACCCCGGGCCTTCATCTCCGCGCCCGCGGCGCCCGTGGCCTCGCGCAGAATGATGTTGAAGCCTGCCTCCTCCGCCAAAAAGACCGCGGCGTGGCTGAAGCCGAAGCGCTCGCTGAGCAGGTTGACGGTCCGAGCGAAGAGGGTGTCGAGATCCAGTGTGGAGGTGACCAGCCGGCCGATCTCGGCGGCGACGGAAAGGCGCTCGTTCTGCTTCTGCAGAGATCCCTGGGCGCTCCGTGTTTCCTGGAACAGACGGGCGTTCTCCAGTGCCAGTGAGAGCTGGTCGGCGACCTGCCTGACGAGCAGCTGCTCTTCCCCCGACCAAACATGGGAGGCGGACTCATCCGTCACGCGCAGGGTCGCCCAGGTCTTGGGATCCTGTTGGAATGCCAGGGAGATCACATCCGCGCCCTCGGTGGACTCGGAACGGGCGTCCGGAAGCGCGCCGCGATCGTGCGCCAGCGATCGGGCGGGAGCCGTCGGCGGCTGGGGCGGCACGTCACGATCTGTGCGCGCCAGCAAGCCGGTGATCCTCGGAGGACGGCGGATGCGACCCTGGGCCTTGCTCTGCTCGCGGGTTACGTCCGCGAACAGGTTCTCAAGCCGCTTGCTGAGTCTTGTCTTTGACATATTCCGTCAGCTCCTGGGCCAGTTCGCGATACTGCAGCGCGCCGCGCGCGCCCGGCCGGTAGCGCGTGATGGGCAGGCCGGCAATCGGACTCTCGCGCAGCTTGGTATCGATCTCGATCACGGTTCTGAACATTCCTTCGCCGAACGTGTTCTGCAGCTGCTCCTGGATGCTGCGGTGCGTGCGATTGCGCCGATCCAGCAGCGTGATCAGGATCCGGTACCCAAGTCCGGGATTGCTCTCCTGGCGCACCCGGCGGATGAGGGCCATCATGTTGCGCAGCGCATAGGCCGAGAAATACTCGGCCTGCGTCGGGATGATCAGCAGGTCTGCCGCGCTCAGGGCGTTGATGGTGATGGCGCCCAGGAAGGGAGGGCAGTCCAGGAATACGTAGTCATAGGCGAGCGGCGCGGCAGCCTCCAGGGCGCGCCGGATGCCAAGCGTGTAGTGCGAGCGGACAGGCAGGAACTGCTCGGCGCTCTCGATGCTGACGTGCGAAGGCACCAGGTCGAGGTTCTCGATCTCCGTGGTGAGGCGCGCATCGTTCAGCGAAGCGGACTCGATCAGGATGTGGCTGGAGGTCACGGCGGCTGAACCGGGTTCGATCCCCAGCGCCAGCGTCAAGTTCGCCTGGGGGTCGAGATCGATCACCAGCACCTTGTGTCCGGCCTCGGCCAACACCGCGCCGAGCGAGAGCGTCGTTGTGGTCTTGGCCACCCCGCCCTTTTCATTCGATACGGTTATGACGTAGGTCATGCGTGCTCCATTCCCCAGCGAAGATCCTGCTACACCGATCGTGGTGGTGACGCGGCAGACCCGCCTTCGTCGTCCTTGCTCTCGGAAACGGTCTGCGGGACGATCTGGACCCGCGAGGCGCCCAGGGCATTCTTCAGCTCCTCCAGGGCCGTGCTCATCATCGCCTGGGGATCATTGGAGCTGCGGATCTTGGACGTGATCTCGGTCACCAGGCGCTCGCGAGCGGCGCGTCGACCGGTCTCATCAAAGAGGCGGGCATTCTCGACCGAGAGGGCCACACGATCGGCCACTGCCTGTATCAGCTCGAGCTGATCCGGGCCCAGGCCGCCCTCCGGCGGGCGGTGGACGACGAGATCGCCAATGGTCTCGCCTCTGAGCTTGATCGGGACTCTGAGACCCTCCGCGGCGGTATCCAAGTCGCCGTCTTCGGCGGCAGGCTCGGAAACGGCGGAACCGCCCCCGGCTTCGTGCAGAGGCATGGAGCCTCGCGAGGTGAAGCGGTAGCCCGTGACGCGCTCATCCGGCTGGAATCGGCGCCACGCCTCGCGCACGTACTGGCGGTACAGCGTCTCGGTCTCCGTGAGAGAGCGCTGGGTTGCCTCGAGCAGGCGCGTGTTCTCAATGGCCAGGCTCACCTGGTCCGCCAGCACCTCCAGCACGCGCAGGTCGTCCGCACGGAAGGCATCCTCTTTTGTGCTCTGCACATCCAGAACGCCGACGATGCGGGTGCCGATGCGCAGGGGCAGGGCGGCCTCCGACCTCGTGGCCGGCAGATCCGGGTTGTTGAAGAAGACGACGTCCTCGCCCACGTTGCGGGCCACGCGCGAGTCGCCTCTGGCAGCGACGAAACCGACGATACCTTGTTCACCGATCTTCAGGCTGTGGTGGCGCCCCAACATGCGGCGGCCGCCCTCGCTGTTGGCCGCGATGAGATACGCGTTCTGGGTGGACTCATCGTTCAGGAAGACGCCGACGTGGTAGTAGCCGAATGCTTCGCTGATCACGCCCGTTACCAGGCGCATGAGCTCGGTAACATTGCGGATGGAGCTGATGGCCCGCGTGACGCGCGTGACGGCCTCGAACTGCGCCGCGCGACGGTTCGCATCCTCAGAGGCCGCGGCCAGCGCGGATGTACGCTCACGCACGCGCTGCTCCAGCGACTGGACCAGCTCGCGCAAGGTGTCCGTCATGGAATTCAGTGTCAGTCCCAGCATGCCGATCTCATCACGGCTGCGCACCGGGGCGCGGGCGTTGAGATTTCCAGCGGTGATTTCCTCTGCCGTCTGCGTCAGCGCCACCAGCGGCGCCGTCAGGGTGTTTGCCAGCATGGCCGCGCCAAGCGACGCAAGCAGCAGGATGACGGCAACCAGCACCAGGCTGATCTGCGTCGTATTGGTGCTGGAAACCATGATTTCCGAGCGCGCGGCAAGCGCGCCAGCCAGCAGTTCCTCGATCGGGACGAGGATCGCCATGCTGTAGCCCACCCCGGGCACGGGTCGATACACGGCAAAGCGCTCGCTCCCTGCCACCGTCACAGTGTCCAGGCCCGTCTGGCCGGCGGCCATCCGGTCCAGCAGGGGGGTGAGGCCTTCCGGCAGTGCGGCGGCGACCTGGGGTGCGCCCAGGCTTTCGCCGAGGGGCGCCTGATCAACCTGCAACCCGAGGTCCGCGTAGCCTGCCTCGGGCAGCGCGATGAGGCGCTTGTCGCTGTCGATCAGGAAAGCGTACCCGGTCTCACCGACGCGGATGTTCGAGACGATCTCGGAGATGCGGCCGAGTTGTACATCCATGGCGATCACGCCGCGGAACGCGCCGCGGGCGTCAACCACCGGGACGCTGGTGGTGACGACCAGGCCGTGGAGGGCTGCATCCAGGTATGGTTCAGTCCACGATGGTGCCCCCTGGGAGTTCTGGCCCGGTGCCGCATTAAGGTACCACGGCCGCTGCGTGACATCGAAATCAGGGGGAACCACGTTGGCCAGGTCGATGTTGGGGTAGTAAAGTGTCTCGCCGGACGGGCCGCCGAAGTACACGGCGACCGCATCCGGATTGCCCTGCAGTTTTCCCGGCACCACAAAGTCCAGGTACTTCAGTGTGTTAAGCTGCGCGGCCAGTGTTTCATCGAACCGGGCCTGGACGGGCAGGAAAACCGATGCCGGATCCGTGGTGGACGGGTTGTCCCAGCTGCCGCTTGGAAGTTGAAAAACGGAGGTGAGGGCGTCCCAATAGCCGCCGGGGCCCACGGCCGGCTGCTGTGAGAGGAGCTCCGCCGCGCTGGTCCCGGCATCTGCGATGTCACGGCGCATATCCCCGAAGAAGGCATTCAGGATGCTTACCTGCTCGCTGCTGACCGCATCGAGGTTGGCCTCGGCTTGCTGGCGAATGTTTGACTCGAGCTGGTCCGCCAGCGCATCGGTGGCCTGCCGGCCGCGGAAGAAGACGTAGTAACCCATGGCCGCAATCGCCAGGGCAGTGATGATCACGCTGGTGGCGACCAACCTTGTCCGCAGACTGCCCGCGCCGCCGGCCGGCGGATCTGCCTGGAGTCTGCCTTCTGAGTTGTCCTGGATCATGACGGCACTTCCTTCTCGGGCGTGGCGGCCTCGGTCCGGAAATTGATGCTGACGTCGGAGCCCGGGAGGGCGCGGCCCAATTCCTCGACCGCCGTCTGGATCACGTTGCGTACGCTGATGGAGGAGCTGATCTTCGCAGTGATCTCGCCGATCAGTCGTTCCTTGGAGGCTCGCCGGAGGGAATCCTCCAACAACCTCACGTTCTCCAGGGCTGTGCCAAGCCGGTCGGCGGCTTGTTCGAGCATCGCCAGCGTGCGTGCCGGCGCCCGTCCCGCGCGGAAATTGGCGGTGATGACTCCCAGGGTCTGGCCTCGCAGCCGAATGGGGATGAAGGCCGTCTGGCTGCCGTCCGCCGCGCCGTTTCCAGAGAGGAACGTGCCGCCGGCCTGCAGGGCGCGCTGCGCCTCCTGCGGAACCGAGGTCAGGGGATCGAGCCGCACGTTGTCGTAGCGATAGCCCGCGGCGCGCGGGCCGGTGCGAGTGTAGGCTCCCCAGGATTGATCCGTGAAGCGGCGGTAGCTCTGCTCGAGCTGACCGAGACGTTCCTGCACCTGCAGCAGCAGCCGCCCGCGTTCGATGGCCGCGGCCAACTGGTCGGCGAGCACCTGGATGATGGCTGTATCCGCCAGGGCGAAGGCCTGCGGCTTCTCGCTTTGAATGTCGAGCAGGCCGATGGTGCCTTCGTTGGTCCTCAAGGGCAGGCTCAATTGCGATTGGGTGGCGGTGTTGAACTCGTCGCCGATCTCGGCGTCGTTCTCACCGCCCTTGAGCAGCAGCTGTGATTCGCCCGTCTCCGCGGCCTGCCCGACTGCGCCCCTGTCGCCAACCGCGACGCGATAGTTGGCGGCCAGCATGCGCTTGCCTGTCTCTGACGCAGCTGCCTGCAGGATGGCATACTGCCGCTTCTCGTCCATCAGGTAGATGCCCACGTGATCCGCTTCGAAGCGTTGGAGCACCAGGCGGGAGGCGCGTTCGAGCAGCTCGTCCAGCGTGGGTGCGAGCGAGGCATCCCGGGCGATCTCGGCGGCCGTCCGCAGCCGCAGAGTCTGCAGCTCCAGCGCGTGCGTGCGGTCGGCGACGCGCGCCTCAAGGTTGCCGATGATCCCCTGCAGCTGGTCGGCCATGCTGTTGAAGGATTTCGCCAGGCGGCCGATCTCATCATCGCGGCCGGCGGCCGCGCGGGCGGACAACTGGCCGGCGGCCAGATTCTCGGCAGCCTGGGCAAGTCCGCTGACCGGCGCGCTGATGGCGCGTGAGGTCGAGAGCACGGCGATGCCGGCGATAACGATCGTCAGCAGTCCGACGAGTCCGCTGACCAGGACCGCGGCCAGGGACCTGGAGAACACCGCGTTCTGCGGGACCTCCGTGACCATGACCGCCTGCAAGGTCGGATCCCAGTCGTAGTATCCGAGGACCGGTACGCCGGCGTAGTTGCTGTAGGAGCCGCTGCCGCTGCCGCCGCGCCTCGAGACGACTGCGGTGATCGCGTCCACCTGCACTGCCGGTGAGGCGGGCGAGGCGGGTCCTATGGCAAGCAGCTCGCTGTCGACGAGGTAGGTCTGCACCTCTTCTAGGCCCATCGTGGGTTGCAGGATGCTCAGGACCGCGTCGGGGCTGCCCACGGCCACCACAACACCGATGATGTCTTCCGGCGTGGCGCCGTAGAAGGGGGCCGCTCCAACCAGCTTGTACTCGCCGGCGGCGTTTTGCCGGCCGGGGTAGGGTATGAAGCGCGCCGTCGAAGCAGTCAGCGCCTGGCGGAAGAAGTCCTGCTCCGCGAAGCTGGCGCCCTGATTGAGGACATACGTCGAAAGGATGACGTTGCCGCCGGTGTCCAGGACCAGCACCTCTTCGTAATCGCCGGCCGGATGCATAACGATCACGTTCCGGATCTGAGAGGCGGCGACCGAGGCATTCAGCCGGTAGTCTTCGTCGGCGGCGCCGGGCCGCTGCAGAATATGCATGATGCTGGGCGCCTGCTCGGAGCCCTGTTGGATGCTGCCCAGGTCCGTGAAGACTGCCTGCACGACCGCATTCAGCTGGCCGCGCTTGAGCGAAGACACGGCCTCCAGGCTGTTGCGGAACTGCTGCTGGCTGGTCGTAAGGGCGTTGTAGGCGGAAATAGTGGTCGTGAACAGGATCGGAACGGCGATGATGGGCACCAGTGAGACGATCAGCCGCGTCTGCAGCTGGCGGTAGCGAATAGCCTGCGTGGCGATCACCTGCAGGATGAAAAGGATCACCATGCTGGCCAGCAGCAGCCTTGCAGCAAAGCTGCCCGTCGTGTTGGAGGGCAGGCGCGGGAAGGCGGGCTGACTTGCCACGACGAGAATGATTGCGGTCGCGACCAGGCTCAACGCGGCGGCTGCCAGGTAGCGCTGCCGCGGGATCCCGGCGGGGACGCAGATGGCGGGCGCGATCCACGCCATCAGGATGGCCACCGGCGCAACACCATCCCAGAGGAGCGCCAGCACGAGACCGGCCGCCACGGTGGCCGAGGCGTGCATGAAGAAAGCTCGCAAGCCCTGCCCGCGGCGGGTTTCGTCGAGGATGGGACCGTGCACAAAGGCGACGACCAGGAGCAGTAAGGCGGCCGCCAGGAGCTGCCACCCCAACGGCTCCAGGATGCCGAACAGCCCCATCACGTAGATCAAGGCCAAACCCGCTGCGGTCAGGCCCGCCAGCAGAGGCAGCGGCCGCAGAGCCGCGCTCAGGTAGCTGCTCACCCTATCTTCCACAGTCCGCGATCCAGGTACGGAGTCTGATTTGGTCATCGTATTCACACGTTACCTGCTAGGATGGCTCATTCTCGGCGGACGCCGCCAATGGATTGACATAGATGGAAGCGTCTGCAACCTCTGGCAGGGTTGCCAGCTCGCGGACCGCTGTCTGCAGCAGCGTGTCCAGGTCCACGGATTGAGCCAGCCGCCTGGAGAACTCGCTCAGCTGTTGCTCTTGGTGCGCGCGGTCGCGCGTTTCTTCCAGCAGACGCACGTTTTCGAGAGCCAGCGCCACCTGGGCCGCGGTCTTCTCAGCCAGGTCGCGGTCCGCTTCGGTCCAGCCGTGCGCGCCGCGCCGCGTGAGGGCGATGCTGCCGATCCTCTGACCGCGCAGCTCCAGCGGGACGCGCAAGCTGCGCGGATCGGGCGGGTTCGATCCTGGCGGGGCAGCTTTGATCCCTGCCGGCGTGTACTGGAAGGCCATGACCGGCTGCGAGGCCTGTTCCTTCCAGCTGGTTTGCACGGCCTGGCCGGACACGACTTGGAGTAGCTCGAGGGCGTCCCGCGACTCGCCCACCAGCCGCGCCGTATCCAGGGCCGACGCCAACTGGTCGGCGATGAACTGCAGCATCTCGGTGTCGGCGGGCAGCGCGGCGGCGGGGTCCATGGCGCGAAAGTGCAGAACTCCCAGGGGCCGGCCGCGAGCCAGCAAGGGGAGTGCGAGTTCCGGACCGGAAACCCCGGACTGCACGCGCCCGGCCTCGCCGCTGGCCGCGACCTGCCCGATCAGGCTTGGGTCGCCCACCTTCACTCTCGCGCCGGCGGCTCCGGTGGACGCCTGATCGTCCGCGGAGGAGGCCGTCAACACTGCATCCGATCGGCGAACGTCCAGCATGTACAGGTCGACGAAGAAGTCATTGAAGCCCTGCGCGATCAGCCGCACGGATGAGGAGGCCAGTTCTGCAGGATCGTGTGTCTGCGCCATCTTCCGAGTGGTCTGCACGGCGCTGCGCATCTGGCGATTGCGCTGCTCGAGTTCCTGCGTGCGCTCTGCAACGCGCTGCTCGAGTGTGAGCTGCATGGCCGTCAGGTCCCGGGCGCGCTGCATCAACAGTCGGTTCCCGGCCTCGATCGCATCCTGGCGCATGCCTGCCAGCCCGGCGAAGATGCCCAGGAACAACGGCGCCGTGTCGATGATCCACATGAGGGGCTGCGTGCTGTGGACCGTCAGGATATTGGTGAGAGTCCAGGGGAGGCGGGCGACGGCCAGGCTCGCAGCGGTGGCCGCGAGGGGGAATGCCAGTCCGAAAAGCGCACCGAAGATGGCGTAACGCCGGGTGTAACCCTGCGCGGCGGGAGTCGCTGCGGCGCTTGCGGGGCGGGGACTCAGATCATTCATTGAGGTCTTCCATTCTGAGCTCGATGGTTGCCCGGTCGGCTTGCAGTGCCATTCCCAGCTCGCCGACCGCCGTGCGCAGGATCCCATCCAACGTGGGTGAGGACCAGACCTTGCCCGTGATCTCCGCCAGCAGGTGCTCGCGTTGTGCGGTGGATTGCGTCGACTCCACCAGGCGCGCATTCTCAAGCGCAAGCGCCGCCTGCGTGGCGATGGCCTCCACCAGGTTGCGCTGCTCCGGGGTCCAATCGGACTCTGAGGCCAGGTTGATCTCGCCGATGATCTGGTCTCGCAGCGACAAGGGCACATCGATGCGCGGGCTGTTCGACGGCAGTTCGTCTTCGCCCAGGCTGTACTGCATGTCTTCGCGGCCCGCCATCGGCTGCCAGGCGCTCACAATGTACTGCCGCTGGACGGCCTGCAGTTCTCCCAGGCTTTGGGTAGCAGCCTGGTAGAGCCGCGCGTTCTCGAAGGCGACCGCCACCTGGTTGGCCATGCCTTGCAGTGTGTCGATCTCCGCCTGCCCAAATGCGCCCGGGCTCGTGGACTGCACATCCAGCGCACCCAGCACGCGGTCACCCACGATCAAGGGCACGGCGATCTCGGAGCGCGTGTAGGGCAGCAGGGGATTGGCGAAGCGCACCGCCTCCGCGTCCGTGTCCAGTGCGATGCGTGCCTGGCGGCTACTGATGGATGTCCCGACCATGCTTCGCCCACTGACCGGCAGGCTGTGCTTGTTCTCCTTGAGCAGCCGCCCGGCCTCACCGGTGGCATTGTGGAGGACGGCCCGATCACCGGCATCGTTCAACAGGAAGACCGCGGCGTAGTAGTATCCGAAACGGTCCGAGATCAGGTTGACCACCTCGGCCGTGAGCTGCTCCGGATCATGGACGACGTTGGCGGCCTGGCCCACCTCAAGCCCCGCGCGCCACTGAAGGGTGCGGGCGTCCACGCGCTGCTCCAGGGTTGCGCGCTCCTGTTGCAGGTCGGTGAGCGCCTCGGAGGCCCTGCTCTCCGAGCGGCCGTATTCCAGCTGCAGCTGCTGGAAGCCGGCGATGGCTGCGATGGCTGCCAACAGAATGGCCACGACAGATCGGATCCAGTCCGGCAGCGGCGCCGGTTGCAGCGCGCTAGCGGCGACGCCCAAAGCCCCGAATTGCATGAGCAGGCCTGCGATTCCCAGCGTCAGCAGCGCCAACGCGGCTGTGGCCGCCCCTGCAAACAGCGACCAGAGCATGGTCGCGAAGACGATACTGACCAGGAAATAGAAGGTGGCGTTCGCCGGGTTGCCTGTGTTGAGCAGCTCAGACAATCCCAGGGCATAGACGATCAGAACCAACCCCATCAGTTGAAGCTGGTACTGCGCCCGAAAAACCACCGCGACGCTGAGCAGCAGGTAGACAAAGGCGACTGCAACGGCCGACAATACGCCCAAGCGCGCCGCGATGGCGGGTGCCAGTGCAAGCAGGCCGAGGCTGAGAGCGCCGGCCAGGAGCAGCCGGACCAAGGGCCCGCGCCAGCCAGCCTCCGCTTCAGCGCCTGGCGCCTGTTGGAAGAACGAGCGCAGCATGGCTCCAAACGAGTTGATCATTCTGCTTTCTCCGGTTCACCGTTCGTTCCCTCGGTGGAGACCCTGATGTGTGCGCGGCGCGCGCCCACGACGCGCGTGAGCTCGCTGGCGGTGGTGGCAAGGATGGACTGGATATCCGGAGCGCGACGGATTTTGCCCGTGATCTCGAATAGCACGCGTTCGCGTTCCGCCTGGCCGCGCACCTGCTCCAGAAGCCGCGCGTTGGCGATGACCGCCGCCAGGCTGCCGGCCAGCGTGGCCAGCATCTCCTCGTCGTTCTCGCTGTAGGCCGCGGGCTCTTCGCTCTCGACGTTCAACACGCCCAGGACCTCATCGCGGAAGACCAGCGGTACGGCCAGCTCCGAGCGCGTGTTGGGGCTGCCCTCGACGTATCTGGAATCGCCGGCCACGTCATCGACGCGCAGCGCGCGCGCGTGGGCAGCCGTCCAGCCGGTGATACCGCTGCCGACCGGAATGCGCAGATCGTGGATGTCCTCCGAGTAACCCACGGCGGCCCGGATCTCCAGATTTTGGCTTTCCCGGTCGAGCAGCAGAATGCTGACGCGATCGCCGCCCAACGTGACCTGCAGCCCGCTGACTGCGCTCTCAAGCGCCTCATCCAGCGTTGTGCCGGAGGCGGCCGACGTGGTGATGTGTTGCAACAGCCGGTGCTGCGACAAGTGCTCCTGGGTCTCTGCGAACAGCTCAGAGTTGACCACGGCCACCGCCAGTTGATCCGCCAGGATCTGCAGCGTGCGGACGTCCTCCTCCTGGAACGCGTAGGCATGCGAACTCTGCACATCCATCACGCCCACAATGCGCTCGCCGACGCGCAGCGGCACGGCGGCCTCGGAGCGCGTGTCCGGAAGAAGAGGGTTGGGATAGTACGTGGGATCCTTGGCCGTATCGCCCACGATCAGGCGTTCACCGCGCCCGGCGACGAAGCCCACGATCGAGCTCGAGTTCACGGCCAGCTTGTGGCCGGCGCGCTTGAGCTGCACGCCCGCCTCGCCGGTGGCTTCGCGGATCACAGCGAACTCGCGTTTCGCGTCCAGCAGGAACACCGAGGCGTGATAGAACCCGAAGCGGTCTCGCAGGTAGTTGACGGCCTTGGCAAGCAGCTCGTCGAGATTGAGCGAGGCGCTCATGTCGCGGGCGATCTCGGCCGCGGTCTCGAGCTGATACGTGTGCCGGCGGCTCTGATCCAGCAATTGGGTGTTGTGCACCACCGCGGCCACCTGGCCCGCCAGTTCAACGAAGAAGCTGAGGTTGCGCTCGTTGAAGGTGCCCTCACGCTCCAGGTCCTGCACGACCAGGGCACCGATGGGCGCATTCTGGATCATCATCGGCGCGCCCATCCATGAGAGCGCCGGCTTGCCCACGATCTTGGCGCCAAGCCGCTGGGCCCGGCGTTCGACATCATCGGGCAGCAGCAGTGGACGGCCGGTGCGGATCAGGATCGAGGTCAGGCTTTCGCCGAGCGGGAGGCTCTCGAGCTTCCCGACCCGCCCATCCTGATAGGCGTACGGAATGCTGATGGCCTCGTGCGCCGCATCATACAGGGCCACCACAAAGGCATGGTCGCCGATGTTGCTGCGGATCTGCGCGTGCAGTTCGCCGAAGAAGCTGTCCAGGTCCTCGGAGGACTGTGTGATCGCCTGGCCGATGCGCGTCAACGAATCGCGTTCCGACAGCCGGCGTTCCGTTTCTTCGGTTTCCGCCAGCCGGTCCAGGGTGATGCCGACCAGGTCGGCCAGGCTGGCATAAGGCTCGATCAGCGCGGTGCTCAGGGCGCGACTCGGGTTGCCGACGACGACCAGCCCCGCCAGTTCCTCGCGTTGATTGATCGGCAGGAAGGCCACGGCCCGATAGCCGACCTGCCGCGTGAACTCGAGCAGCGCCAGGGGCAGGCCCAGCGACGCAGACTCAGCGATCACCGGACCGCCGCTGACGTACCGGCGCACTTCGGGCAGATGGCTCTCGAGAATCGGCACGGCCTGCAGCATGGCGACCAACTCAGGCTTCTGCGGATCGCCGCGCCCCTGAAGCTCAAGCGCCGGGCCGTTGACTGTCAGAACCAGCGCCGGATAGCTCGCCTCCGCCATGAGTTCTGCGGCGCGCGCCAGCACCTGTTCCTTGGATGGTGCGCCCACGATGCGGCGGCTGGCGCGATACAGGCGCTCCAGCTCCTGCAAGTTCGTCTGGCTGGCTTCCACCAGGGTCATGTTCTGCACCGCGGCCGCGAGCTGATTCGCGAGCGTCTGCAGCATGACGATGGTCTCCGGCCCAAAGGCGCGCGGCTCCGTGCTCTGCACGTCGAGCGCGCCCAGCACCGTGTTCCCGGCGCGGATCGGAATGCCGGCCTCCGAGCGCGTATCCGGCAGCAGCTCATTGGGCATGTGGATCGGGTCTTCCGCTACGTCCGCGGCGATGCGCGGCTGATTGTGCGCCGTAACCCATCCGATGATCGAGGCGGAGCCGACCTCCAGCCGGTGGCCGCGGGCCATCAATTCGTTGGCCGCCGGGCCGTACGATGCGCGCAGCACGGCAAAGCGCCGCCCGCGGTCGACCAGGAAGATGCTGGCCTGGTAGAAGTTGAATTGCTCGATCAGCAGCTGCGCGGTGCGGTTCAGCAGCTCTCCCAGGTTGGTAGTGGAAGTGATGCTCTCGGCGACCTCTGCCGCGGTGCGGATCTGGCGCGTGCGTTCCTCGACGCGCTGCTCGAGCGAACGGTACAGGACCGAGAGCTCCTCCGCCATGTGATTGAACGACTGCCCCAGCAGCCCGATCTCGTCCCTGGTGCGCACAACGGCGCGCTGCGCGAAATCACCCTCGGAGAATTTCCTGGTGATGTCGGCCAGTGTCGCCAGCGGGCGGAACACCCGCCGCGCGCCGATCGAGAGCACCAGCCCCATGGCGGCCAGCGAGGCCAGGATGATCACGATGGTGAACGGCACCAGGCTGGTGAGGGCGCCGAAGACGCGGCTCTCGGCGATTTGGTACAGAACGCCCGTGTGCAGGCCGTCCAGCCACAGCACTTGCCCGAAGAACTGCGTGCCCTCCCGATCCTCGAACTCCACGGATGCAGGCTCAGCGTCCGCCTGCCCCATCATCGTGTCCAGGGCGGCCACGATCGGACTGACCTGATCCGCCGGCGCCTCGATCAGTGTCATCTCGTTGGTGTATGGGTCGTTTCCGATGAGCTTGCCGTCCTCGGTGACGAACAGGGCCTCGGCGCCCGAGCCGACGCTCGCCAGGTTCTGCAAAATGTCCTGCAGCTCGCCCGACTCGGTGACGCCGACCAGCGTGGCTGCCTGCACTCCTGGCGCGCGGCGTATCTGCGAGATCGTCAGCAGCACCAGCTGGTCGTCGTACAGCGGGGGCAGGTCGTAGAAGGCGTAGGAAATATGGTCGGCCTGCGACAGCTGCTCATATGCATCCATGCCGGCCAGCTGCAGTCCGTCCCACTCCGGCTTGCTTCCCAGCACGATTCTGCCGCCAGGATCCATGAGGAAGTACTGGTTGAACGTGGCGCGGCCGCCCTCGGCGCTGATCGAGCGCACCAGATCGGACATCTCCGACCGCACGGAATCGATGCCGCCGGCCGTGCCCCTCAGCGCGCGCTCGGATGCAGCCTGCACGTCCGGGCTTCGCACCAGGCGATCCAGGCGGATGCGCTTGGTCTTCACCGCCAGGTCCACATCGCCAAGCTGGTCGATGATCTGCACCCGCATTTGGCCGATCACCTGCTGTCGCAGCAGAGCGCGCGTGCGCACATACGCCGCGCTGCCCATCAATGCGAGGGGGATGAAGGTGAAGATCAGCAGCGTTCGCACCAGTGTGCGAGCGAGACCGCCTCGATGCCCGCTCTCAGCGTCGGGTGTTGCCGGAGCTGCTTTTTGCGCACTAAGCATGGATGCTCATCCCAGTTCCCAGACCCGTTCGCCGCCAAGGATGCGGCGGATCTGATCGGGAAAACGATCGGGGTCCAGCGGCTTGCCCAGGAACCCGTTGAAGCCGGCTGCCCTTGCCTTTTCCATCTGGTCTCTGTTGCTCTCGGCGCTGACCGCCACGATGGGCACGGACCTGAAGCGCTGCGAGCTGCGCAGCTTCTGGCCGGCGCCGAATCCGCTCTCGTACGGCAGGCGGATGTCCATCAACACCAGGTCGACGCGCGGCAGTGCATCGGCGTACTCCAGGACCTCGTAGCCCGAGGTCTTCCACTCGCAGTGGATGCCCAGGTAGCCCAGCATGCGCGCCACGAGGACGAAATTGGAGACGTTGTCCTCGACGACCAGCACCGCCGCCTCGCGCGGAATGGTCTTCGTGCGCCTGCGGGGATCCGTCACGCGCCTGGCGGCCCTAGCCATGGCCGTTGTTCCTCAGGAAGCGCTCCAGCTGATAGGCGAGCGTGTCGATGTCGATGGGCTTCTGGATGTAGCCGTCGCAGCCGGCCTGCAGGGACCGTTCCCGGTCGCCGCGCATGACGTTGGCCGTCATGGCCAGGATCGGCAGCGTCGCGAACCGGGGGGTGAGGCGAATGCGCGTCGCCAGGGCGTAGCCATCAATGTCCGGCATGTTGATGTCCATCAGGGCCAGATCGATGCCCTGGGAATCGAGGCATTCGAGAGCCTGGGTGCCATTCGACGCTTCGACCACCTCATAGCCCTCGGCCTCGAGCACGCGACGGACCAACATGCGGCTGTCCGAGTTATCCTCCACATGGAGGATCCTACCCTTACTGGGCACGGGGTCACCTCACGGCCGAATTGTACGGGTGGGCAGAGGGAGGCCGCATATCAGCAGAGTTACAGAAAAGCTAACAGAAAAGCCGAGGCTCAGGCCTCGGCTTTTTGGGCCCGCCGGAGCGGGCGAGGATTCGCGGGTGCGGCGCTATCCGCAGGCAGCCGGGTCGTCGTAGAAGAGGAAGCCCTGAACCTCGTCGCCGACGTTATCGATGATCTTATCGAGATTGATATATGGCGTGTCAGACTGGACGTCGACGGGGCCAGTGACCTCCACGCACGTACCCGGCGCGATCGTCTTGCCGGTGTTCGGGTTGGTGATCTCGTATTTTGCGCTGAACAGGAAGAAGGTGCCGGACTTATCCGAGAACGAGTAACGCGTGCTCGCTTGGCCGGAGCTGCTGAACTTGGTGATCACTCCCCGCATGCACGCGACCTCGCCCTTCATGGCAACTGTCACCTGATCCCACGGGATGCACGGATCGCTGGTTGCCGTGGGCTCTGGGGGCGCGGCGGCTTCGGCCGTATCCGCGGGTGTAGCCCCGAGGTCAACTGTCGCCTCGGCTGGGGCAGACGCGGATGGCGCCTCGGGCACCAGTGCCCCGCATGCGAGGGTCACTGCGGTCAATATCAGAGCCGCCGCAACTACGGCGGTCGTCGTGGATTTCATCTTGCCTCCCTGTATCAGTCCTGGTGCGGCACGTGCGCCTCCGCGCCTCTCTCGCGCGCAGCTGGTCGGTGGCATTATCGCATCTGGCTGCGGGTGCGTCAATACACAGTTGCGAAAGGGGGAGCAGGGTTGTGAATTGCGGAACTTATGGTTGTGTGAGCTCAGTTGTGAGCGGGTGATGGGATTCGAACCCACGATATCTTGCTTGGGAAGCAAGCGTTCTACCACTGAACTACACCCGCCGGCTTGCGGCCATTATGATACCCGCGCTGCTGGAGGTGGTCAAGCGGGGAGGGAACCGCCATGAAAAAAGAAAACAGCGACGCGTTGCCGGGGCGCTGTCTCAACGCGAGCTGACTTGGGGACCAGTTGAACGAGCCACCCTCGCCATCGGTGTTGGAACCTGCCTCGAATGGGGGGTCAAAGCTCACCGTGAGCCGCCGGATCTCGGGATTGAGGCACGGCAGGCGTTCTTCGATCTCAGTTTGAACAAGGCTGGGGAGGATTTCCGTGTGGGTTTCTCGGTGGCGGTCAGGATGCTAGGCGAGAATGGTGGCGCCGGCAGGCGAATCGCGCGAGGCTCGAAGCGCGGGGTGGAACGCCGTCAGTTCGAGACGGCCATCAATTGGGCTGTGGGCATCAAGTAGGTCGTCGCCGTCCACCGCCTGTCGGATGACGTGGTACTATCACCGGGAACCAGCACCCATGTGATCAAGGCCTCCAAGGCCATGAAGCCCTGGCTATAGTGTCTCAGTTCGGTCATCGGATCAAGCAGAAGGAGGAGCAGATGGCAGAGAGCGTCTACAAGGTCATTACGCTGGTCGGCACGAGCGATGAATCCTGGGAGAAGGCCGCGGCAGCGGCCGTGTCCACAGCCGCCAAGAGCCTGCGGGACCTGCGCATCGCCGAGATCGGCAGGCTCGATCTGCAGATCGAGGACGGCAAAGTGGTCAGTTACCGCGCCCGGGTCAAGGTTTCGTTCAAGTATCAAGCCGGCGAATAGGTAAGAGGCTCCTCGTCGGAAAGTCCTCAAGCAGCCGCTTGCGCGGTGGTTATTTCGCGCCGAAGGGGCCGAGAGAGCGTGTCCATCTCACTCCGCCGTTAGATTGGTTAGCTTCAATACGATGGCTCAGCTTTTCGGGAAGGCGAACCTCGCAAGTCGCGGTCGGCCGGTGCGTCAATACACAGTTGCGAAAGGGTCATAGGGTTGTGAATTGCGGAACTTATGGATGTGCCAGCTGACTTGTGAGCGGGTGAGGGGATTCGAACCCACGATATCTTGCTTGGGAAGCAAGCGTTCTACCACTGAACTACACCCGCTGGAGTGCGCGCTTCCACCCGCATCTCCGGCCGCGAGTTCGGCTCACTTCGCGACAGTGACCGCGTATTCGAAGATACACTCTCCGGCCGCGTAGGTGTTGCTGCCGTCGTCCACCGGCTGATCAAAGGCCCAGGTCTCAATGACGCGGTGCGCGCCCACGGGCCAATCGGAGGCGACGATGTCCCAGGAAAAACACGCCAATCCGTCAGGATTCTCGGGATCCTCGCCCCGGGGAACGTTCCACTCAAAGTAGTGCAGTTTATCGCTGGGGATCTTGTACCCGTTGACC
>JAZDHO010000247.1:0-2963 GCA_043805815.1 Chloroflexota bacterium | reverse complement strand
ACTGGTGCTCCCCCGCCGTGGACATACTACAGTATAGGCAATTCATCATTGTTTCCCAGCAATAGTCTGACCTCGGCTGGCAATGGCCGCTCCCGGAATCTCTCTCGCGCCAGCGTCAGCGTCCAGTTCAACCCGTCGCGAGCCACTCGGATACTACACGGACGCATATGAGGACGCGCCTGTACAGCATCACGGAGCACGATGATCTCTGTCAGCAGTAGTATGACCAGATCAGTGGTATCGTCACTCATCTCCTCCTCCCTATCAGGGCCGCGATTTCGGTCGCTGGCACATACCGACTGAGCCATCTCGTCCTGATTACCGACACGTCCGCCTCCTCCTCGATGCCGTCGACCTGCGGGTCATAACCCCGGCCGCTTTTGGCGCCAATCGTCGGCCAGTGGTAGGACGAGACGAGTTCGTCCGCGTGCGCCTCTCGGCACCGCATCACCCACAGCAGGGCGCAGAGGGCGAGGACGAGACAGGTGGTTAGGGTGCGGTGGTGGGTCATGGGCCCACCCAGTACGCTACCTGCACGATGTAGTACATGCTCGGCACATACCCGACACCGCCGCAGGCCGCAAATAATGTCATGGGCTCGTACTGGATCACGCTATCTCTCCCGCCGGGACATACCGGCGCAACCAGCTCGTGCGGACAACCTCGACGTCCGCTTCCTCCCCGATCCCATCGACGATCGCTGTGCTCGTGAACTGCCACATCATGTATTCCGTCCGGCCGAGCCGAGTGTATTGCTCGGGGTGCTTCGGTGGATGGGCAAAGTCGGGGACGAGGTCGTGGGATGAAGGCCCGCTCTCGTAGTATCGAGGGAGCCACGGATCGACGAGCGGCACGAACCATTGCCAGAAGGCAGAGTCCTCGTCGAACTCACCCAAGATTTGGTCGAGCTTCCGTGCACTGAAATAGCCGAGGACCTCGGGGCGGCCCAGCACATGCTGATTCCATGCCGAAATTTGGCCGACGTATTGGCGCATGAACTGTCGGGCGATGGCTCTCTCGGCCAGTGTCGGGTCGTGATCGGCGCCCCCGTGACGCTCGAAATACGTCGCCTCGAGGTCGAAACCGAGAGGCAAATCCGGCGCCCTGTACGACTCGACACCGTCTCGGTACGCTCCCCACTCGCCGTCCGCGTCCGCTACCGCGCTGTACCTGCTAGGTGGCGAGCCAATTGTGGGCCAGTGGTAGTACCCGAGGAGGCCGCCACCATCGATCACGGTCTCGGTGTAGGCGTCGGCGGTCTTCGCCTCGCCCGTCCCCTGGCCCCATTTGACGATGAATACCCTGATGCCCTGTGCCCGGCATTTCGCAACGTCGATCTCACCCTGATATCGCAGGTCCGCTCCGAGGACGTATTCAGGTAGCTCCACCGCATCAACCGTCCGACGAACGTGCTGCGACCAGCGTGCTACCTGCCTCTCTGCGCGGCGCGCACGCCGCTCCCAATGCGCTGTCATTCTGCGCCTCCTGCACGATCACCAGTTCCTCCGCACGTCCAACAGTCCACCGATGTGTCTTCCCGCATTATTCCTCCGTTTCGACTCATTTGTTCTCCGGTTGTCTCCACTCGGCACGGTGCATCCTCCTACACACCTCTGCGAGCAGGTATGCGTCCGCCGTCTGATTCGTGATTTTCGCGCCCGGAAACAGCTCTTGGGCGAGGGCCTTGAGGCGGCGCTTGTGATCGGGCCGGGCCTCGCCCTTGACGACAGTGAGCCCGATGGCTCGCTGCCATCGCTGGGGCATGACCCGCTCGAAACGGATACCCATCTCGACCCCGGCAATGATGAGTGCAGCCTCGACATTGCCAAAAGCGCGGCCGAAGGCGAAGGTACACCGGATTCCCCGCACGGTCTTCCCCCTCTTATCGCAGGCGGGACGGGAGTGCACCTCTTCAAGGAGCGCCGTCACGGGCGGGGTCAGCGCCCGCAGCCAGAGCCAGATATCGGCGATTGTCTCATCCAGTCCGATCCACTCCCGGTGAGGGAGTGCCACTATCGCGCCGGACTTGCCGGGGTCTATGCCGAGATAGATCATTTGGTCTTCTCCACTTCGAGCGCGACAACCGTCAAGCCCAGATGGCTCCGCGTGTCCATGCCTCCGCCGACGAAGCCGGCCTCTTGTGCCCGCCCGAGGAACCATTCGTACGGCGGAAGGGCCTCGAAATCAGCAAATACCCACACGAGGATGCTCGTGGTCGCGCTCCAAAGGCAGGCTCCGGCGTCTAGAAAATACCCGCGCAGGGATGGTGGTTCTCCGACCGTACCGGACACTTTTTCAAGCTTGTCGATCATTTCGTCACCGCCTTGTATGCCCCGCCGTGGACGGGGATGATGTGCCCGGCCGTCTTCAGCGCGCCAAGGGCGCCTTTGATCTGCGGGCTTCGGTATCCGGTCGATTCGCACAGCTCCACCAGATCCATCGGCATCCCCCGCGCCACAAGGACTTCGAGGAGCCGCTCGGAGATTGAGCCTTCGGGCGCTGGCCGGCCTTCTCTCAGACTGTGCGGTGGCGGCGTCGGTGGGCCGAAGATTCGTTGGAGCCATTCAATCGCCTCGACGTAGTTGGGCAGCTCATCTGACAGGATTGCGATACGCATTAGACCTCCTTTTTCGGCGGGAAAACGCCCTCGTGGCCCGGGGGCGGATCTACCCCAGGCTCGGTTTCGGCGAGCCGTCCTAGACGCCAAATGTACAGCGCAGTGGGTGTCGGAGCACCGCGCAACCTCCGCCGAAGTCCCAACACACGCAAGACAGAACAATCGGATTGCCGCCTTTCGACTCTTTGAAGCTCGGGCAGCCATCTCGGGGAGCCGCGCGCGAATCTGGTCGATGACGCGGTTCATCGAATCCCCTTGCAATACAGGTTCATCCGGTCGTGGAATTCCCTGGTCCACCAGGCGTTCCATTGCGCACGGTATGGTTGCTCCTTCGGCTCCGGGCCGA
>JAZDHO010000246.1:0-2201 GCA_043805815.1 Chloroflexota bacterium | reverse complement strand
AGAGCCCACGCTTCAAGATTGCGTTGCCGATATCGAACGGGAACGACTGTTCAGCATTATCGAGGATCTGGTTCTGTGGGAGAACACGACCAACGAGACGGTCTTGCAGCAGGCGCGGGACGAGATCTGGCAGAGCTGGCGACGGACATGTGCGGAGAATGCCGATCATCCTCGGGCGAAAGAACTGTTCGACCGTTTCAAACTGCCCGCTTTTCATGACCCCTTTGCCGGCGGCGGGACGTTTCCGCTGGAGGCACAGCGACTGGGTCTTGAGGCGTATGCCAGCGACCTGAACCCCGTGGCGGTTCTGATCAACAAGGCGATGATCGAGATTCCGCCCAAGTTTGCCGGAAAGCCGCCGGTGAATCCCGAGGCAAAAAAACAAACAAGCATGGACTACCAAGCCTGGTCTGGAGCGCGTGGACTGGCAGAGGACGTCCGGTACTATGGAAAGTGGATGCGCGATGAGGCGGAGAAGCGCATCGGCCATCTCTACCCCAAGATCGAGGTCACGGCGGAAATGGCAAAGGAGCGGCCGGACCTGAAGAAATACGTGGGACGGAAGCTCCCCGTCATCGCCTGGCTCTGGGCGCGCACGGTGAAGAGCCCGAACCCGGCCTTCGCGCAGGTGGACGTGCCGCTCGCTTCCACCTTCATGCTCTCTACGAAGCAGGGCAAGGAGGCCTACGTCGAGCCGGTGATCGAGAGTGACGGCTACCGCTTCACGGTAAAGGTGGGGAAGCCGAAGGATGCCGCGGCAGCGAAGAGCGGAACCTCAGCTGGCAAGCGTGCAGCATTCAAGTGCGTGATGTCGGCCACCCCTATACCCTATGACTACATCCGGTCTGAAGGTCACTCCGAACGCTTGGGCGCGCGGCTGATGGCCATCGTCGCCGAGGGCGAGCGCGAGCGGGTCTACCTGCCACCGACCCGGGCAATGGAGGCGGTGGCGCGGCAGGCGCAACCGGAGTGGAAGCCAGATTGCGAAATGCCCAAGAAGCATCGCAACTTCCAGCCGCCCGGGTACGGCATGTATAACCTTGGCGACATTTTCACCCCTCGCCAGCTCGTGGCGCTAACGACCTTCTCCGACTTAGTGCAGGAGGTGCGCGCGGAGGTGAAGCGCGATGCGTTGGGCGCAAGCCGTCCGTCCGACGAGAGACCCCTGGCGATCGGAGGCCTCGAGGCCACCGCATATTCCGACGCGGTAGGGGTGTATCTGGCGTTCGCACTGAGCAAGCTCCTCGATAGATGCTGCTCTCTCGTCACTTGGTTTCCCCAGCGCGATTCGACCTACCACGTCTTCGGTAGGCAGGCCCTGCCCATGACTTGGGACTTTGCGGAGACGAACGTACTCCACACCGGTACCGGGTCATACCTCAACACCGTTATTTGGGAGGCTGAAGTTATCGAAGCCTTCAACGCGGGGACACCAGGCTTCGCCTCCCAAATGGGGGCGCAGGATCAGTCTGTTTCGGATGGGAAAATCATTTCCACTGACCCTCCCTACTACGATAACATCGCTTATGCTGACCTGTCCGATTTCTTCTACGTCTGGCTGCGCCGTTCGTTGCAAGCCGTGTTTCCTGATCTTTTCGTTACACTCGCCGTGCCCAAGGCCCAGGAGCTGGTAGCTACGCCCTACCGCCACGGCAGTAAGGAAAAGGCCGAAACGTTCTTTCTCGACGGCATGACACAGGCGATGCACCGGCTCGCGGAGCAGGCGCACCCGGCCTTTCCGGTCACCATCTACTACGCTTTCAAGCAGTCTGAGAGCGATGGCGTAGACGGTATCGCTAGCACTGGCTGGGAGACCTTTATCGACGCGGTGATTCGTGTCGGCTTTGCTATCAGCGGCACCTGGCCGATGCGAACGGAACTCGAGAATCGTCTGATAGGAAGGGGCGCCAACGCTCTCGCCTCCAGCATCATCCTCGTCTGCCGCCCGCGAGCGGCCAATGCGCCCACCACCACACGCCGCGAGTTCGTCACCGCGCTCAAGACCGAGCTGCCCGTGGCGCTCGCTCACCTGCAGCGTGGCAACATCGCACCGGTGGACTTGGCGCAGGCGGCCATTGGTCCCGGCATGGCGATTTACACCCGCTACGCCAGGGTGCTTGACGCCGAGGGTAAGCCGCTCACCGTTCGGGAGGTGTTGGCCCTCATCAACCAGACCCTCGACGAGGCGCTGGCCGAGCAGG
>JAZDHO010000245.1:0-2461 GCA_043805815.1 Chloroflexota bacterium | reverse complement strand
GGTGCCCTACCGCCAGCGTGTTGATTCTTCGCAACTATGGACTTCCGATTTTTCTGTCGTTGCGCTCCGCAAGGGACGAATTTCTCCCGCCAGGAGCGCAGCGACGAAGCAATCTCCTCGCCTCCTATCGCCTCAACTCCCGATATCTGATCCGGAAAGGGCCAATATGAACCATCCGTCGTTGCGAGGAGCGTAGCGACGAAGCAATCTCCTCACCCCCTATCGCCTCAACGCCCGGTACTTGATCCGGTGCGGGCTGATATCCCTGCCCAGCTTCTCCCGCATGTACGCCTCGTAGTCCGACCAATTCCCCAGGAACAGCCTCGCCTGCGAATCACCCTCGAAGGCCAGGATGTGTGTGCAGATGCGGTCCAGGAACCACCGGTCGTGGCTGACGACGACGGCCGTGCCGGCGAACTCTTCCAGGGCCTCCTCCAGCGCCCGCAGCGTGTTGACGTCCAGGTCGTTGGTCGGCTCGTCGAGCAGCAGCACGTTGGCGCCTTCGGTCAGCGTCTTGGCGAGGTGCACGCGGTTGCGCTCACCGCCGGAGAGCACACCCACCTTCTGCTGCTGGTCGGAGCCCGCAAAGTTGAACGAGGCGCAGTAGGCGCGCGAGTTCATTTTGCGCGAGCCGAGCGTGACCTCATCCTGCCCGCCGCTGATCTCCTCCCACACGGTCTTCTCGCCGTGCAGCGGCCGCAGCTGATCGGCATACGCCAGCTTGACGGTCTCGCCGGTCCGGATCGTGCCGCTGTCGGGCTTCTCCTGGCCTGTGATCATCCTCAGGAGCGTGGTCTTCCCGGCGCCGTTCGGACCGACCACGCCGATGATCGCGCCCGGCGGGATCTTCGCTGAGAACGAGTCCAGCAGCAGCCGGTCGTCGTAGGCCTTGCTGATATCACCGAACTCGAACACGATATCCCCCAGCCTGGGACCGGGCGGGATGTAGATCTCCAGGTCCTCGCGCCGTTTCTCCGACTCCTGGCTGAGCAGCTTTTCGTAGGCCGTGAGGCGCGCCTGCCCCTTGGCCTGACGCGCCTTGGGCGACATGCTGATCCATTCCAGCTCGCGCTCCAGCGTCTTCTGCCGCTTGCTCTCGGTCTTCTCCTCCCGCGCCAGCCGTTCTTTCTTCTGCGCCAGCCATGAGGAGTAATTGCCCTTCCACGGGATGCCGTAGCCGCGGTCCAGCTCGAGGATCCATCCCGCGACGTTATCGAGGAAGTACCGGTCGTGCGTGACCGCGATCACGGTGCCCTTGTACTCGCGCAGGTGGTGCTCCAGCCATGCCACCGACTCGGCGTCGAGGTGATTGGTGGGCTCATCCAGCAGCAGGATGTCGGGCTCGGTCAGCAGCAGACGCGTCAGGGCCACGCGGCGCCGCTCACCGCCCGAGAGCACCTTGATGGGCGTATCCGCGGGCGGGCAGCGCAGCGCGTCCATGGCCAGCTCGAGGTGGCTGTCCAGGTTCCAGGCGTCGTGCTTGTCGAGCTGCTCCTGCAGCCTGGCCTGCTCCGCCACCAGCGCGTCGAAATCCGCCTCCGGCTCGCCGAATCTGGCGTTGACCTCGTCGTAGCGCTTCAGCATGTCGACGATCGGCTGCACGGCCTCGCGCACGACCTCGATCACCGTCTTGCTCTCATCCAGCTGCGGCTCCTGCTCCAGCAGTCCGACGCTGTACCCCTTCGACATGGCGATCTCGCCGACGTAGTCCTTGTCGACGCCGGCCATGATGCGCAGCAGCGTGGATTTTCCCGAGCCGTTCAATCCCAACACGCCGATCTTCGCGCCGTAGTAGAACCCGAGCGAAATATCGCGCAGCACCTGCTTATTGGGCGGGTGGATGCGCCCGACCCGCATCATCGAGTAGATAACTTGCGTATCAGAAGGCATAGCGGGGATTGTACTGTAAGAGAAGCGGTCAGCCGTCAGCCATCAGCTTTCAGCCATCGGCGGTCAGCTGTCAGCTCTCAGCCGACAGCACTCAGACCCTGGCGTGCAGCGGGGCGGGCAAGATGATGCTGCCTGCCCGCGCGTTCGAAAAGACGACTATGCTATACTCGCCAGCGCGAGCAGGAGAATCAGATGAGCACGATCTACAAGCTTCCGCTGGTCTTGGAACCCCAGCCAGAGGGTGGGTATACTGTCACTTGCCCTCTTTTGCCCGAGCTGATCACCGAGGGCGAGAGTGTTCAGGATGCCTTGCAGAACGCCAATGACGCGCTTGCGGCGATTGATGAAGCGCTGAAGTACATCAGGAAACCTTTGCCGCCAGCGCTGCAGGCGACGAGCGAGAATACACCAGTTTGGATCGAGACCGTACTGACCGTGTGACGTACCGGTTTCTGCTCCTAGCACGCGCAAGGCCAGCAGCTCCATGATCCACGTGCCAGAAAGGCTCGTCGCAAGCTTCCCCATGTTCTGCGGGCGTATGATCTGAATATGGCGAACAAGCGCCCATTCC
>JAZDHO010000244.1:0-34928 GCA_043805815.1 Chloroflexota bacterium | reverse complement strand
GGAATCTTCAATTGTCAGCCGGGCTCGGAGTTGGTCAACGCGGCCTGCTCCAACAACATGCACGCAGGCGCGATCGCGGGCATGGACGATTGGGAGATGGATTCGAACGGCGCGCTGGTCCCCCCCAGCGGCCACCAACTGCCCGATGGCGCCTGGACCGGACCGATCACGCAGCCGATGCACCTGATCAACGGCGTGATGGTAGTCCAGACACTGAGTGGCAACGCCCTGTCCAGCAACGACCTCGCGGGCAACAACCTTGCCGGCAACAACCTCGCTGGCAACAACCTGGCGGGAAACGACCTCGCCAGCAACGATCTCAGCAGCAATGGGTTGTCGGGCGACGGACTCTCCAGCGATGGCGCAGCAGGCAACGGTGCTCCTGCGATCGGAGAGCTGTTGCCCGCGGTCTGTCCGGTTGGCTTCTATTCCGATGGCAGCGCATCGAGCTGCACCAGCCTCGGTCCGTCGGAGCCCATTTGCCTGGATGGCCTCAGCTTCAACGGTTCGACGAAGACCTGCAGGTCGGAGAAGGCCGACGGCAACTATCCCGGCTGTCCCGCGGGCCGGCTCTTCGATCCGTCCACGGGTGCGTGCGATGCCTACACCCGGATCATCTCGGCCATGCAATTGATCCATACACAGTATTTCGAGTTCAGTCTGCCGGATTGCACCCAGGCCAAGAAGGAAGGCGAGGGCGGTCCAGGCGCAGGCACCATCATATGCCTGAAGGCAGGTTGTTAGCCCTGACGAACCTGACGAGGCGACGTTGGCTACGGACCGCGTAATCCATGCGTCGCATTGAGAGATCGCACGCGCTTGGGGCGACCATAAGGGTCGCCCCAAGTTCTTATGCGTCGCCGGGCGCACGGTCGGAATCCGCGCGGTCGCCGCCGCGGTGCCGGCCGGCGCGAACACACCCTCTCCCATGGGGAGGGGGCCGGGGTGAGGTTCCTCACTCGCCGCCCTCGCAGAAACTGGAGATCGCGAAGCATCTCTTGTGGACCGTGGCACGCAGTGCCCCGTGCGCGGCCTCAGCCCCCGCTCTTCTGCGATACAATCCGCGGAAGCTGGCCCGGGACTCGCAATCGCTTGGTTGGAGCTTCCCTTCCAGGGTGCTGCGCCCCGAATCCTTCTGGGGCCACAATTCATGTTCAAGGTGGGGCGATTCCCTAGCCAACTGGACCTGAACCTCAATATGCTTGGTTGTATTCCAAGGCAGACTTTCATTGCTGGGGCGAAATCATGACTTCTATGGAATCGTTCGCCCGCTCTGTGCCGACACCCCCCGGGCCTATGCTTGCCGCCATGCGAGACTATGTTGAATGGCAGACGCATCACCACGCCGCGGAGTTTACTCCGAGCGATGACGATGACGTGGATCTGCGGACCTATCTATCCCATCTGCGCATCAATGGTATCAACCTGGTCGCTCTCAAAGACAAGATCGCCGCGCTCGAGCGGTTCTACGAATGGGCAAAGGCCGAGAGGATCATTACTCGCAGCCCCTTCGAAGATTACAACTTTGACCTGTCCTTTCCTGCAGCCGAACAAGTTCACCCGCAGGAACCGACTCTCCCCAACAACCTGCATCAGAGCGAGGTGGAGAGGCTGCGCGCTCTCAGTCAGATCTCAGAGCGACTCAACAGCGCCGTGGATATCCAGAGCGCGCTCGACGGCACACTGGAAACGCTGCTCAAGGTGATGGGGTTGCAGACGGCCTGGGTGTCCATGCTCGCCAGAACCCATACTATGCCTATCCCAGTTGGGGATCCTCCGCCCCATGGTTTCAGGCTGGCGGCAGCCCGCGGCTTGCCCCCTGGTCTCGAACGCGACGATCACCACTTTCTCCGCAGGCCGCCCGCCTGCCATTGCCAGCATCTGCTGCTCGAAGGGCGCTTCCCACGTGCCGTCAATGTCGTCGAATGCTCACGCCTACGCGATTCCGCAGCAGCCGCGGGTGATAACCAGGGTTTGTTCTATCATGCCAGCGTGCCGCTGATCTCAAAAGGTGAGCCACTTGGCATTCTTAACGTCGCCAACACGGAATGGCAGTTCCTGACCCGGGCAGATTTGCACTTTCTTTCTGCAGTCAGCGATCAGCTCGTCATTGCAGTGGAGCGCGCTCATTTCTTTGAGCTTGCAGAGGCGCGGCGCATCCATCTCGAAGGCGAACTGCAGATCGCCCACGAAGTTCAGGCCGGGCTCATTCCGCACAAAATGCCTGATATCCCCGGCTTTGGCCTCGCGGGCGCCTGGCACCCGGCGCGCGAGGTTGCCGGCGATTTCTATGACATCTTTCGGCTGGATGAGGATCACTGGGGTATTGTGATCGGGGATGTTGCGGACAAGGGCACTGCCGCCGTGCTATATATGGCGATGGCGCGCAGTCTCATTCTCTCTGCATTGCTGCGACTCGGAAGTCCAGCGGCAGCGTTGACCGAGGTAAATCAAATGATACGCCTGCAATATTCCTCGGCCATGTTCGTCACGGTTGTTCTTGCAGTGCTTGACCCAAAAGAGCAGACGCTTCGGTATGCAAATGCCGGGCACAATCCGCCGATCATTCGGCGGGCGCCTGGGACAAGCGGGTTATTGAATCCCACTGGGGCCGCAATTGGCTTGTTCGATGAACTGCAGTTTCGCGAGGAGACAATCAAGATTGGGAATGCCGATGTGATTTTCATGTACACTGATGGAGTCACGGAGGCGATGAATCAGCACATGGAAGAGTACGGCAAAGATCGCCTGATTATGGCTATTGCCGCTGCACCCCGGAATGCCGGTGAGGTCCTCTCGCACGTTGAGGCCGATCTCAACGCCTTTACTCAGGGAACGCCGCAGTCAGACGATGTCGCTTTCCTAGCACTTACCAAGGACTGACCTCGGGTGCGGCCACCCACGGCGCGAGGCTCCGGCGTTAGCTGACACACAAGTTGGCGGTGCAGAGCAGTATCGGGAATGTGCTCAGGTGCATGCTGCCGTCCACAAGGCAGCCTAGCATGGCGTCCGGCGGTTCGGGCTGGTGTGTTTTTGGGACCAGCTACGCTTCGCAAGATTCTGTTCCGGAAGCATCATGGAGCCTAGCAGATCTGCCTCGCCGCCAATGCCTGCAGTTGGTCTCAAGATGCTGCATTGATCCACGGACGAAATGCCGCCGAACGGGGTTTGAGCCTCAAAGACGGCAAGCGCCCTACTTGCTGTGAATACGCTTGGTCGTAGGTTCCCTTTCAAGGCGCCCGCGGCCGGACGGGGTCACGCCCTTCCCTCTTCATTTTTTCCACAAATGGAGAGGGTGGCACGCAGTTCCCGGTGAGGCGGCCTCAGCCCCCGCCCTTCTGCGGTGCAATCCGCGGAGGCTGGCCCACGGCTCACGATTGCTTGGTCGCAGACCACAGTCCTAGCGGGTCCACAGCCGTTTCGTCTTGCCTGCAATCCGTTTCGCCTTCGCCTTCCGTGCCTTCTTCGGCGTCGCCGTGCGCTTCGTTGCTGCTGGCTTCTTCGCTGTTTTCTTGGTCGCGGTCTTCTTCGCCGCCGTCCCCTTTCCGGCCTTCTTTCTTCTTCCCTCTTTCTTCTTCCCTCTTGCCTTTCCCTTCGTGTCCTTTGTGGTGAGGCTTTTCTCCCCCACACCCACCCCCATCCTCACCTGCTCCGTCATCCTCTGCGCCGATTCCACCCCGGCGCCTCTTAGCGCGCGGCAGACCGCCTCCCACTTCGCACCGTGGACGATCCTCCAGTCCAGGAACACCTGGTGTTGATAGGCCCCAAGCTCAGCATACAGGCCCCTCTCCCACATCTCCGCGCAATCGCGCACATACTCCAGACGACTCACGTAGTCCGTAGAAACTGCGAAGCCGCTGCGCGGCAGGCCCAGGGCCTCACCCAGGCGGCGCCGCCGTAGCCGCCCCGAGACCTTGTCGCGCGTCGCCGCCGAAACACGCACCCACCCCCGCGCCTTCGCCTCCTTGTTGTGGAACAGCACCAGTGCCCGCTCGCTCCTCCGGCGGTTGGAATACGCCAGTACATTCTCATTGACTCGCCCGCCCGACGTGACGAAGTCGAATAGATGGAACCCTCCCGCGCCCGCGAACAGGCCGCGCCGCCGCAGCAGCGGGAAGATCCTCTCCTCGTGATCCCGCAGCACCGCCTCGTCCGGCTGCTCATCCAATCGGGGCGCGCGGAACTCCATGCCGTAACGCTCGCGCAGGCCCTCCACTTGACCGTGTCCGAACATCGGCAGGCCCGGCAGGGTCGCCATCACCGTGCACACGCCGAAGTACTTATCCCCGCTACCGAATTGCTCGATGGCCGTCTGTTCATCCGGATTGCTCATGAAATTGACGTGGCGTTTCAGGATCTGCGGGTCGAACTCCAGCGTGTTCTTGATCAGCTGGCGGTACCTGGCGTTGTCCTCGTCGCGCAGCATATGCATGAACGCCGAGTTGTAGACGCGATGCATGCCCAGCGTGCGAACAAAGTAGCCCTCCATCATCCAGAAGGCCTCCGCCAGCAGCAACGTGTCGGGCGCCTCCGCCGCCACCCGATCCACCACCTCGCGCCAAAATTCCTTCGGCATCGCCGCATCGAATTGCGCGCGGGTCATCCCGTGCCCGGCCCGCGACGGGATGCCGCCGCCGGTGCGCGGCTCGGGGAACCACAGCCGCTGGACGTGCTGCTTCGCCAGCGTCATCGCCGCATCGAAACGGATGATCGGGAAGTTGCGCGCCACGGTCAGGATGGTCTGCACAACGGCCTCGCGCACGTCGCGGCGTGAGTAGTCCAGCTGCGCCGTGTCGTTCCACGGGAACGAGGTACCGTCGTTGCCGTGGTAGATGTAGCGCACACTCCCCGTCTGCGGATCGCGCCGCTTGAATACCACGGCCGTTTCCGTCTGATCGTAGTAGTGGTCCTCCAGGTGGATCTCGACGCGCGCGTCCTGGGACACGTTCTCGGACGTGAAAGAATAGATCGGATAAGGCGGATGGTCGAGCGACAGGAACCGCTCGGGGTGTTCGATGACCCACCTGGAATCGATTCCCATGTGATTCGGCACCATGTCGGCCGAGAGCCGAATGCCGCGCGCGCGCGCCCGCCCTTGCAAGTCTACCAGCGCCTGCTCCCCGCCGAGGTCGGCCGCCACCGTGTAGTCGTAGATGGAGTATGCAGACGCGGCAGCATCCGGCTGGCCCATGCGCTGCTTGATGCGCTGCGAAGCGCGGCTGCGCTCCCAGATCCCGATGAGCCACAATCCCGTCAGGCCCCGGCTGGCGAGCACGACCAGCTCCTCATTCGGTATGTCGGCCAGTGTGCGGATCCTGCGTCCGTATTTCTTCGAGAGCTGGTCCAGCCAAACATGCGTATTCTTGGCCACCAGCACCACTTCTGGCATCCAGCGGCGGTCGGCACTGAAGCGCGACCGATCCGGCTCGCCGCGGTAGTCGGGAACAGGCAGCGGGCGCCGGCGGGGGACTTTCACTGGCTTTCGCATGATCTCCTCCCGAACAAAGCCATCGCTCGCAGGATCAGGGGCCAGCCCGGCGCGGACCTGCGGCTCTATCCTTGCGACGATCAGCGGCCATAGGTCCCGGGGCGCCCTCATCGAATCCATGCCGGTCGCGCGCCCGACGGGCTACCTCGCGCTGATACCTGGCACGCATGCGCCAATCATATCCCCGAAGGGCATGCCACCGCGGCCAGATCGCGGCGCCGGTTCTCGCGCCGCTGACGGCTTGCCGCGCACCACCCCGCGCGCCTACTCCCTCAACGCTCCTCCGCCGCCGAGATCCGCCACGGCAGGAGCCTGCGTGTCGCCGGCGTTTCGCGCCCCAGCGCCTCCCCGACTGTCCCTGCCTGCGTCCTTGAGGCCGCCCTGCACCAACAAAGGCGGCGGTTAAGAGCAGCATTAAAACCTTGACGTCCCGGTGGAATGCCGTTATATTCTCGCGGCTAGATGCCAGTACGTTATCGTTTGGAACCAGGACCAGGTGACCCGAGGGCTTATGGCCGGGTCATTTCGTTTTGGCCGACCGATGGACGTGCGACATCACCGCAAGTGTTCTTTCTCGTGTGCCAAAAGGAGGCAATGTAATGTCCGAACGTATCGTCGGAACCGTCAAGTGGTTCAATGCGGAGAAGGGCTACGGCTTCATCTCTCGGGATGGTGGCCCTGACGTATTTGTCCACTACTCGGCGATCCAGAGCGAGGGATTTCGCAAGCTCGTGGAAGGCCAGAAGGTAGAGTTCACGGTGGAGCAAGGTCCCAAGGGACCCCAGGCCGCCAGCGTCATGCCGCTCTAATCACCCCCCAGACAATACTAACGAAACCCCCGTCCTGCGGACGGGGGTTTTTTCTGTCTGGTACGGAGCAGACCCTAGATGAGGCGGCGGTACACGCGGTGGTTCTTGTACTCGACGCCGTTGAGATTCTTGAGGTCGGCGCGCATCTGGCGCGTCGTCTCGGCGACCTGGGTCATCTCCACATGTTCGAACTGGTTGAAGGCGAAGACCGTCTTACCCATCTCGTTGTACAGCAATGCATTACCGCCGCTGCCCTGGAACTCGGGCAGGATGCCCATGCCATTCCCAGAGATGGTCCGGGTGCGCCTCATCTCAAGCAGAATGTCCAGTATGCCAAACGGGAAGAGGCGTCCCCTGGCGCGCTGCAACGCGGCGGAAACGTCCGGGAACGCGAACAGGAAGCCCACGATGTCACCGCCATGCGTGACGACCTTGATGAGGCGATGGTCCGCGAAGTTGATCACGTTGTCAACCGCATATTGAACATCACCCTTCGTGAAGGGGTAGTACTCCCAGTTGTGGACGAAGGTCCGGTTGTAGGCCTCCCCGATGCGCCATGCCCATCCGAGCAGCTCCTTCTTGTTCTTGAAGTTCTTCACCTCGAGATTCCCCCGTCGCATGGCGCGCTCGGCGATGCGCTCGACGCGCTCCGGCACGCGGAAAGCATCTGCCGGCAGGTAGCAGGAGACAAAGTCGACTTCCTTCTCGAAGCCCAGGGCCTCAACCAGCCGGGGGTAATAGTCGTAGTTGTAGTTCATCATCGTCATCATCTGACGATGCTCGAAGCCTTCAATTTGAATGCCGTAGCCGTCGAACGGGGAGAGGCCCTTGGGGCCGATCATGGTATCGAGGCCGCGGGCCCGCGCCCATTCGAAGGCAGCGTCAAACAGGGCACGCGTCACCTCCAGGTCGTTGATGGTGTCGAAGTTGAAGAAGTGGGCTTTCCGGGTCTTGTGGTAATCGTTGAATGGCCGGTTGTCGGCGGCACAGATGCGGCCGACCACCTTGCCTTCGCGAACAGCGATGAAGAAATCGGCGGCCGAGTGTTCGAAGAACGGGTGTTTCTTGCGATTCAGCGGGAGGTAGGCATCGATGAACAGCGGCGGGACGAACTGCGGGCAATCCTTGTAGAGGTCGTAGTAGAACTGCACAAAGCGCTCCGCCTGGCGCTTGTCGTTCGTATCCACCTTCTCAATGGTGACCATGACCTGCCTCCTCGAAGCGGTAGCGACTGTGTGCGAACATATATATCACATCACGCGGCGCTGTGTGGCGGCCACCGCTGCGGCTTGGGCCGGGCCCACCCGCGACCCCGCGGCGCCGTCGCGCATTTGCGTGACGTTGCCGCACTTTTCGAGTATCCTTCGCCGAATGTCCAGCATTCGCTCGCGATGGAACAGCCTAACGATTGACCTGCCCCCGGCCTTCTGGTTCTTATGGGCCGGCACGGTAGTGAATCGGCTGGGCGGTTTTGTGATCCCGTTCCTGAGCCTTTACCTGAGCTCACAGCGCGGCGTTCCGGTGAGTCGGGCAGGGCTGATCGTGGGGCTGTTTGGGGCGGGCTCCTTTGTAGCGCAACTGGCCGGGGGCGAGCTGGCAGACAGACTGGGGCGGCGCCCAGTGCTCCTGCTGAGCCTGTTGGGCGCGCCGCCTCTCATGGTGGCTCTCGGCCTGGCCCGGGATCTGTTCGTCATTGCGGCATTGACCATGGTGCTGGGATTCTTTACGGATCTATATCGACCGGCTGTGAACGCGGCAGTCACCGATCTTGTGCCCGCGGACTCCAGGACGCGCGCCTTCGGGTACATGTATTGGGCGATCAATCTGGGGGCTGCGCTTGCGCCCATCGCCGCCGGCTTCATGGCGCATATCAACTACCTGCTGCTGTTCGTAGGGGATGCGGTGACCACTCTGGTGTACGGACTGATCGTGCTGTGGCGCGTCAAGGAGACCCAACCGATCGAAGCCGTGCACGCGGCCCGCGTCCCGATGACGAGCCGCATGCGGCAGCTGGGCAAGGAACCCATACTGCTGGCCTTCACGTTTCTTGCGCTTGTCTTCGGCCTCATATACATGCAGGGGATCGTCACGCTGCCGCTGGACATGCTGAGGCACGGCCTGGTTCCCGCCGACTACGGGCTCGCAAGCGCGGCCAACGGTATCGTGATCGTCCTGGTCACGCTTCAGCTCAGCAAGACGATCTCGACATGGCAGCCCTTCGGTGCGATGGCGGCAGCAGCCATTTTCCTCGGTCTGGGTTTCGGCATGAACGCGTGGGCGGCCGACCTGACCGTGTACGTTCTGGCGGTAGTGGTCTGGACCCTGGGCGAGATCATCGGCGCGGCAGTAGCCCCAACCATCATCGCGAACCTTTCGCCTGTGGAACTCCGCGGGCTGTATCAAGGCATCTTCGGCTCGGCTTGGGGGCTTTCTTTTTTCATCGGGCCGCTGCTGGGGGGCTGGGTCTTCGAAATCTACTCCCCGGACGTTCTGTGGCTGAGCTGCGCGGTCCTGGGGGGATTGCTGGCGCTGGCATACCTGGCACTTTCTGGGAGGGCGCGCCGCCGCCTAGCGGGGAACTGACATTTCGCAAAGAGGCGAGCGAACGCACAGAGATCGGCGATCCGACCCAAGCAGGGCCCGCCCCCCGGCCGGCAATCGAAGAGCCCACGGCTTGTGCGATAATGGTTGCCGGTGCAGCCGCCCCGACCGATCGGAGCCAGCATATGACACACGACTACTCCCTGGACGCCAACTCCCCCACTGCTCATCAGCGCCGACCGCAATACGTGCGGGAGGATGACTGGATACGCGCGCTACTGCGCAGGGGCCAGGTGGCGCACATCGGGACCCGCTGGGATGAACAGCCATTCGTGACTCCGACCAACTACTACTTTGACGAGGCGGGGCACCGCCTGATCTTCCACTCCAACGTTGTCGGGCGGCTGCGAGCCAACATCGAGCGCCACCCGAGGGTATCGGCAGAGATCAGCGAGGTGGGCCGACTGCTGCCCTCCAATATTGCGCTTGAGTTCTCGCTGCAGTTCCGCTCCGTAATGCTCTTCGGTGAGGCTCATCTGCTGCACGATCCGGCCGAGCAAGGCCAGGCACTGCATGCTCTCATCGCCAAGTACTTCCCGGACTTGGAACTGGGCAAGGATTATCGGCCGGCCACGGACAAGGAATTGAAGTGCACCACGGTCTACGGGCTGAATATCGAATCCTGGAGCGGGAAGGAGAATTGGAAGGACCAGGCTGATCAATCGGACGAGTGGCCGGCGCTGGAGGCGAAGTGGCTGGCAAAGGGGCAGTGATGAGTGGTCAGCACTCAGCGGGCAGCTTTCATTGGTCGACGCCAGGCAGTCAGGAGTGAGGGTTGAAGCTTCAGTGGAAGGCAGTTGAGGGGTGCGGGCACAGCCGGCAGAGCGAGCTCAGCAGACATGAGAAGTGAAGGAGGTAAGGTGGCATCCGAGAGGTTTCGCACGGAAGAGTTCAAGGTGAACGGCGAGGAGTTGCTCGCCAAGATCAAGCAGCTGGTGCACGAGGGCAATATCCGTCGGATCGTAATCAAGAACAAGGACGGCGGAATCTTCATGGAGATCCCGCTGACGGTCGGCGTGGTGGGTGTGCTGTTGGCGCCGACCCTGGCAGCCGTGGGGGCCATCGCGGCGCTGGTCAGCGAAGCGACGGTGGTCGTCGAGAAAGCGGAAGACGGCTAGCCGAGGTCGAGGGTCAGGCACTTCTCGGAGAGTCGATCGGGAGAGCAAATGAAGTCGTACCGCAAGGAGCTCAGCTTCAACATTCCTGCCCGCCGGGGTTTCGTGAATATCACGCCGCAGGTGGAGGCGGCGGTGCGCGAAAGCGGAATCCGGGAGGGCTTGTGCCTGGTCAATTCGATGCACATCACGGCTTCCGTGTTCATCAACGATGACGAAGGCGGTCTGCACAAAGACTACGAGAAGTGGCTGGAGAGGATCGCCCCGCACGAGCCGGTCTCAGAATACGAGCACAACCGCACGGGGGAGGACAATGCCGATGCGCACATCAAACGGCAAATCATGGGGCGCGAGGTTGTGGCTGCAGTGACCGAGGGGACGCTGGATTTCGGAACTTGGGAGCAGGTCTTCTACGGTGAGTTTGATGGCCGTCGAAAGAAGCGCGTGTTGGTCAAGATCATCGGCGAGTAATCGGCCGGCTGCGGCACCGGCCTGGTACCAGAATCGCTGAACCCGGATGAATCCGCAATCCGAAACGGAACGGGATGGAATGTGCTTGATCCACGGGTCCTGAAGCTCGCCCAAATCATGGTGCACTACTCACTGGACCTCAAGCCGGGGTAACAGGTCTGGCTGCGGACCGCGCCGATCGCCCGGGAGTTCAATCTGGCTTTCTACGAGTTGGCCGCGAAGGCCGGCGCCTACGTGCTCGTCGACCAGGCGATCCCGGGCGCCGAACTGCTCAAGACCGTGATGCGGCGCAGCGCGGAGGGATCGTATCGTTGGTGTGTCACGGTGCACCCGACGCCCGCCATGGCCCAGGGCGCCAACATGAGCCTGGCCGAGTCCGCGGACTTCGTCTATGAGGCTGGCATGCTGCACGAAGCCGATCCGGTGGCGTTCTGGCGCGCTGAGGGCAAGAAGCAGGAGGAGCTGATCGCGTGGCTGAAGGGCCGCAAGCAAGTGGTACTGAAGGGTTCCAACATTGATCTCACCCTATCCATCGACGGCCGCACATTCGAGAGGTCGGACGGCCTGTTCAACTTCCCCGACGGCGAGATATTCACCAGCCCGGTGGATGACTCAGCCAAGGGATGGGTGCGCTTCAAGTACACCGGCATCTACGATGGCCGGGAGGTGGAGGACATCGGACTGTGGTTCGAAGGGAGCAAAGTGGTGAAGGAGAAGACCAGCAAGAACCAGGAACTGCTGACATCGCTGCTCAATACCGATGACGGCGCCCGCCGGCTTGGCGAGAGGGGCATCAGCACCAACTACGGCATCACGCGCTTCAGCAAGAACACGCTGTTTGATGAGAAGATCGGAGGCACGGTGCACTTTGCCGTCGGCCAGAGCTTCCCAGAGTGCGGCGGCACGAATGAGTCCGGGCTGCATTGGGATATGCTGTGCGACATGGCCGACTCGGAGATCAAGGTCGACGGAGAGTTGTTCTACAGAAACGGGAAATTCGCCCTCACCTAGTGGCATACGGCGGACGGCGTCCCGACCCGAAGTTGGACAAAGGCGGCGCGTTTGGGTACGGATCAGGCGCAGCTGGACTGCCGCAGGCGGACGCCGGGCAAACATGCCTGGGGCGAGACTCCAGGCACGACACTGCAAGAAAGCGAACGGTCCAAGAGGCCGTCCTTTCTATCAGGCCGGGCAGCTGCGCAACCGGCGGGTGCCGTCGACGTACATACCTGTGTGCGAAAGTCGACATCCTGAAGGAGGGTGCAATGTCCAGATCACACAAGCTTGTCACCGCCGCGCTGCTTGTTTCACTAGTGCTGATGGCGGCTGCCACGCCCGTGGCGGCGTTCGACGGCCGCGGCGGCGACAAGGTCAGCCTGCCCGCCGGTGAGGTGGTCAACGACGACCTGTACGTTGGGGCGAACGAGTTCATACTCGACGGGACCGTTAACGGAGACGTGGTGTCAGCTGCCCGGAGCATCACTGTCAACGGCAGCGTGAATGGAAACCTGGTTGCCGCCGGGCAGACCGTCGTCGTCAACGGCAGCGTCTCCGGCGATATTCTGGCAGCCGGCTCCGTCCTGTTCTTCGGCGAGAGCGCGAGCGTCGGGGGAGATGTCATCGGTGCGGGATACAGCCTCGAGTTCCGCCGCGGAAGTACGATCGGGCGTGATGCCGTGTTGGCGGCCGCACAGATCCTGCTTGCTGCCGACGTGGGCCGCAACGTAAAGGCCGGGAGCGGCGCTTTGCAGATAGCTGGCATGATCGGCGGCGACGTGCGGGCCGCGGTGGGCGAGGCGAGTCAGGTTCAGGCCGGGCCATCTCCCACCGTGTTCATGCCGCAATCGACAATTCCAGTGCCGGTGATCCAGCAGGGACTCACGCTCGACCCGTCAGCGAAGATCCTTGGGGACCTTGAGTACACTCAGAACAGCGAGCTGTCGTTCCCGGCGGGGGTGGTGGATGGAACGGTCACGCGTCTGGTCCAGCCCGAGGACAGCGGTCGGCCTGTGCGAGAACCAAGTGCCGCGGAAAAGGCGGGCCAGTGGGCGCTTCGATCCATTCGATCGCTCGTTACCCTGCTCCTACTTGGCCTGTTCCTACTGTGGCTGATTCCCGGTTTCCTGCGAGCGCTTTCGGAGCATGTGCGGAGTAAGCCGTGGGCAAGCCTCGGCTGGGGTGTGCTGGCGTATGCCGCGTTCTTCTTCCTGGTATTGCTCACGGTGTTCGTGGTGATCCTGGGAGCAGTAGTCTTCGGACTCTTCACTCTGGGGGGCTTGAGCGCCACTATCGTGTGGGTCGGGATTCTGGTGCTCTTCGCGCTGATCCTGGGATTTGTCCTGGCCACGTCGTTCCTGGCAAAGATCGTTTTCGGTATGACGCTTGGTAAATGGATCCTCGTCAGCGCCCGCTCGCCGCTGGCGGAACACAGGTTCTGGCCCATGGTCCTGGGTGTAGCCATCACCGTTGTCGTGATCGCGCTGCTGACCTTCCCGCTTGTCCCCGGATTCCTGGGAGGGCTGGTGAATTTCGCGATTGTGCTGTTTGGATTGGGCGCCCTGTGGCTGTGGATCCGTCCAATCCTCGAAAAGAAATCGGCCCCTGCGGTATAGTGCTCTGCCGCGCTTGCAGGCGCGCGAACCCTGAATCAAGAGAGGCACGGACGGCGCTGCTGCCGTCCGTGCCTGCCAGTCGCACGATGATTGCGCCTTCAGTCGGAACGCTCGATGGTGTGCGTCACTTGCCTGGCGATCCTGTCGCTTCGACCCACGGCCTCACCCACCTTGTTCACGCCAAAGAATAGATGGACCAAGCCGTCGCGGTGGCTGCGGTGATCGGGGTCGACGCCGGGGAACGACGGCCGCGCGCCTTGGGCATCCCGACTGCTGAAGACCATGGGTTTCGCGCGTACACGGACCCACGAGCCTGCATATTCGATAGTTCTTGTCGCCTTTCAGTTATAATGCCGTCGTGCCCTCACCCGAAGAGATCGACCGGATGCTCGAGAAGATTCTCCTGCAAGTCCAGAAACCTGGCCGCTACGTCGGGGGCGAGCTGAACGCGGTCGTAAAATCGTGGGAGGATATCGGCGTTCGGGTGGCTTTGGCGTTCCCGGACATCTACGATATCGGCATCTCCAACGTGGGGTTGAAGATCCTGTATGACCAGGTCAACCAGCGCGAGGATGCGCTGGCGGAGCGGTCCTACGCGCCCTGGACCGACATGGAGTCGTTGATGCGCCGCGACGGCATCCCGTTGTACGCGCTGGAATCCAAACGCCCGCTCCTGGACTTCGACCTGGTCGCCTTCTCCCTGCCCTACGAAACCCTGTACACCAACACACTCAATATGCTGGACTTGGCCGGCATTCCGGTCCGCGCGAGGGATCGCGGCAAGACGGATCCCATCGTGATCGCCGGGGGGCACGCCACCACCAACCCGGAACCGATGCACGCCTTCATGGATGCCTTTGTGATCGGCGAGGGCGAGGAAGTCATCCATGAGATCCTGGACGTGCTCCTGCGTCACAAGGCACACCGCGCCGCCCCGGCGCCTGGATACGAGTCCCGCGAGGAGGTTTTGCGGGGGCTTGCCAGGCTGAAGGGTGTGTACGTTCCGAAGTACTATGCCGTGCGCTACCTGGAGGACGGGACGATCCAGGACGTGCAGGCGCTCATCGATGGCATCGCCAACCCGGTGGTCAAGCGCATTGTGGCGGAACTGCCGCCGCCGCCCACGAAGTTCATCGTGCCCAACATCGAGACCGTGCACAACCGGGTGTCGGTGGAGATCATGCGCGGCTGCACGCGCGGCTGCCGCTTCTGCCAGGCCGGCATGATCACGCGGCCGGTGCGCGAGCGCAGCGTGGACGAGATCGTGCAGGCCGCCGAGCAGGCCATCAACTCGACGGGCTTCGAGGAGCTGGCGCTGCTTTCGCTGTCATCGTCGGATTTCGGCCGGATCGTCGAGCTGACCAACAAGGTCAGCGAACGATTCGAGGGGCGCAAGCTTACGATCTCGCTGCCGTCGCTGCGCATAGAGTCGGTCTCGATCGACCTGATGGACAAGCTGCGTGAGCACTACTCCGGTGGCTTCACGCTCGCACCGGAGGCCGCCACGGAGCGCATGCGACGCATCATCAACAAGTACATCTCTGACGAGGACATCCTGACCACGGCACGCGAGATCTACCGTCGTGGCTGGACCACGCTTAAGCTGTACTTCATGATCGGGCACCCTTCGGAAACCCTGGAGGACGTGCAGGCGATCGCGGACCTGTGCAAGCGCGTGATCGAGGACGGCCGCAGGGTGGCGGGATGGAAGATCAAGCTGCATGCGGGCATCGGCACATTCGTTCCCAAGCCCCAGACACCCTTCCAATGGGTGGCGGTGGACAAGCGCGAAAGCATCGCGGCCAAGCAGGCTTTGCTCAGGCGCGAGTTGAGGGATCCGAACATCAAGATGAGCTGGACCAATCCGGATGACACGCTGCTCGAAGCCTGGCTGTCGCGCGGCGATCGCCGCACGGCGGAGGTGATCTTCAGTGCGTGGAGCAGGGGCGCCAAATTCGACGCCTGGAACGACGAACGCAAGGCCGGCATCTGGGCAGATGCGTTTGCAGAGCAGGGCCTGGACCCGGCTTTCTATTCCCACCGGCAACGCCGCACTGACGAGGTTTTCGCGTGGGATCACATTACGGCGGCGGTCCGCAAGAATTTCCTGTTCCAGGATTTTCGGCAATCGCTGGAGGGCCAAATCCGCGTGGACTGTCGGCTGAATTGTTTCGCCTGCGGCATCCTGCCGACCTTCTCCGACCTGCGACGGGCGCATCCGGGCGAGGGCTGGAAGTGCCCGGATGTGAAGAGCCCGGGCCGCGTGCCACTGCCGGCGCAACCCGCGATCGAAATGGCGATTGCCGGCGATTGAGCTCATCCCCGCAGGCAGGCTGCAGCATCCAGCGAACATCCCGGACCGACGCATGCGCATTCGCGTGACGTTCTCCAAGGCCGGCCCGCTCATATATATCGGGAATCTTGACCTGCACACCATGTGGGAGAGGGCGGCCCGTCGCGCAGATCTGCCTCTGGCCTATTCCAAGGGTTTTCACCCGCAGCCCAAGATCCACTTTGCCGCGCCCCTTCCGTTGGGGTTCTCCTCGCGCTGCGAACTGTTGGACATGCGCCTGAATGAGGAATTGGCTTGCGACAGCCTGCCCACCCGCCTTAATGCCGTCCTGCCAGCGGGCATTCGCGTGCTGGCCGTGGAGGCAGTCGAAGACAAGGCTCCCGCGCTGCAGACGCAGGTCGTGACGGCGGACTATGAGATCACGCTGCGTGAAGGGACCCAGATTGGCACTTTGCAGCAGCGCATCGAAGCCCTGCTGGCTGCCGCGTCCCTGCCGCGGGAACGCAGAACCCGGCGCTATGATCTTCGGCCCTTGATCGAGGGCATACAGGCGCTCAGTGCGCGGGAAGGGGAGGGCATTCGCATTCGGATGAGACTGAAAGCTCAGGAGGGAGCGACGGGCCGCCCGGATGAGGTTCTGGATGCCCTCGGCGTCCGGCGCGAGGATGTCCACATCGAGCGGACGGCCCTGAGCCTGCGTGCCGGGCGTGAAGAATCCAACTCCCACCATGGAGTGACTTGATGGCGCTTGTTGCCGCCCTGGTTTTCGCATTTGTCCCAGCGTTCTTGATGGCCGCCTTCATCTACTGGTTGGACCGCTACGAGAAGGAGCCTCTGATCGTTCTCGGCGCCGCATTCTTCTGGGGCGCCGTGGTGGCAGCCGGCGGAGCTTACCTGCTCAACACGGTGTTCGGGATCGGGATCTACGTCCTGACGGGATCCGGGGACGTGGCCGACCAGGCGACCAGCTCCCTGGTGGCGCCGTTTGTCGAGGAAGGCCTGAAGGGCGCGGCCCTGGTGGTGATCTTCCTCGCCTTTCGCAGTGAGTTCGACTCCATCCTGGATGGCATCATCTATGCCGGGATCACAGCACTCGGCTTCGCGGCCAGTGAGAACGTGCAATACATCTATGAGAGCGGCTACCTGGAGGGCGGTTGGGAAGGATTCTGGCAGCTGGTCTTCATCCGGGACATCGTCGTGGCCTGGCAGCACCCGTTCTACACCGCGTTCATCGGCATCGGCCTGGCGTTTGGCCGTCTGCACAAGGGGCTGATAGTTAAGCTGGTCGCGTTGGCAACGGGCTACGCCCTGGCTGTCTCCACGCACTCGTTCCACAACAGCTTCATCGACCTGGTCGGCGGGCTGGAGGGTTTTGCGCTGGGCAGCCTGATCGATTGGATCGGCTGGGTCCTGATGGCCGTATTCATCGTCTTCATGATCGTCCGTGAGCGGGACTTGCTCCAGAGGCAGCTCAAGGAGGAGGTGGCGGGCGGGATCCTCTCCGCGGCGCAGTACGCAAGGGCCTTGTCGCCGATGACCATGACCATGGCGCTGCTGAGCGGCGGCCCGACCGCGGCGCGTTTCTACCGCCTGTGCGGGGAGCTGGCGCACAAGAAGGAACAGTATATGCGATTGGGGGACGAAAAGGGAAATGCGGCGCTGATCAGCGCGCTGCGCGGCGAACTGGCCGCGCTGGGGGCGGGAGTACGCTAGCGAGCTATCGCCCACACCCAGATTCTCATCGACCGAGCGGTCAAATGGGCGAGTGCACTCCCCCACCGCCAACTCGCTGCCGGAGGATGGTGAGGGCAATTTGCATCTCGGATAGTCTGCATAGTCGGTGGTGCAACCCGCAGGCCCCGCCCAATCATCACCGGAGCCTAGCGGGTAATTCACTAGGGCGGGATCTGCAGTGTCCATCACATCGAAGAAGAGGATCATCCTGCTGATCGGGCTGCTCGGCGCCGGAAAGTCGGCCGCGCTGCGCATGCTGGCCGAACTGGGTCACGCCACGCTGGATGCGGACGGGCTTGGGCAGCGCGTGCTCCGAAAGGCCGCCGCCGGATACCGGCAACTGATGGGTCCGAACCTTTTGCCAACACGCCCCAGGATACGATCGCGCTGAGCAACGCGGCCAAGCCTTACGCGGGTTGGACAGTCCGTGTACGTGAGGACAGTCCGTGTACGTGACACTCTTGGTGCTGTGCCGCCAGACCGAGTATTGATGGGCTATGCAGGTCCCAGCCTGCGGCGCGGGAAATTCCGAAGCGCTATGATAGAATACGCACGCCAGCCCCTGTAGCTCAGTGGATAGAGCGTCGGCCTCCGGAGCCGAAAGCGAGAGTTCGAGTCTCTCCAGGGGTGCCTCGATATACTCACCGCGCCGATTTCGCAGCACCGATTCACTTCAAGAGGCGGGCGCGCGGACGCGCAGCGCGTTTGCGGTGCCCCGCCGCCTCATGACCATCGAGTTGATCGCAAGATCATCGCCGGCCCAGACCATCCATGGCCCGATTACAATTGTCGCGTGCGTAGCTTCAACGTACTGCTCGGGCTATGCGTATGCGTGCTCATGGGCTGCGCGCCTGCCCCGCCGGTCCACAGTATCACGCCGACGCCGCTCTTCGTCACCGCAACGCTCCCGGCCACCCTGGCGCCGAGTCTCACGGCCGCGCCCGGCACGGCAACGGCATCTGCGACTCCGACACCGCTGAGCGGCACAACCACTACGCAACTCAATATTCGTGCCGAGCCGCTGTCTTCGAGCACCGTGCTGGGCATCATCGGCGCCTCGACCACACTGCAGATCCTGGGCAGGGATCCCGGCGGCAACTGGTACCAGATCGTGTACGCAGGGGGTGACGAGGGGATTGGATGGGTGGCGTCGGAGTTTGTTACGGTACTGGATGAAAACGCTGTCCCAGTGGTCGGGGGCAGCAGTTCAGAGCCCACGGCGTCGGTGCGTGAGCAGATCAATGTCCGCAGCGGGCCCGGCACCAATTTCGACGCGCTGGGGACTCTGAACCCGCGCGATGTCGTCACCCTGGCCGGCAAGGACAGCCTTGGGTCATGGCTGCAGATCAAGTTTGCAGCCGGCCCGGACGGCAAGGGCTGGGTTGCGGCCTCATTTCTGGAGGCGGCAGAAGTGGATGGACTGCCCATCGTGGCAGAGAGCGGTGAGGTCGTGGGCACAAGTACACCAACGGGAGTTCCGCCTGTGCCGACTCCGACAGTGGTTGCGGCAAGGGAGGACGGAGATTCAGCCGACGCACCGGCTGCGGACGTCAAGTTCTCACCTTCGGGCGCCGGATCGGTCTTCTTTGCGAGCGACGTCTCGGCACCCGAAGGCGATGCGGCCGATTGGATCCGGTTCACGCCCTACTTTGCCACGGTGACGATCGACCTAGCCTGCCGCGGCAACGGCCAACTGACCGCCGTGCTGCTTCAGGGCGGTGAGATCGTACCGGAGGGCCGCGGCCTGATCTGCGGCCAAGCCGCGCGTCTGACGCTCACAGGAGGCAAGTCTTACACTCTCAGACTGCAGATCGCGGCCAGCTCATCCCAGCTTGCCCACGTTCAGTACACCATCAGCATCTACGGCGCACCGAGCCGCTGAGCCCCGCCTAGGATTGACTGAGGGGCCGCTCCGCGATTGCACTGCACTTGTGTGTAATTGCACAGAAGTTTCTTCTGTGGTACATTCATGTTGACACTGGGAAAGGGGTAGGGAATCATGTACGCAGAGAAGATACCCGACATTATCATCGGGCGGCTCCCCATCTACCTGAGGGCCCTGCAGCGCATGTCCGCCCAAGGCATGAAGACCACGTCGTCGCAGGAGTTGGGAGACTACGTGGGGATCTCTGCGGCCCAAATCCGAAAGGACATCTCACAATTCGGCGAGTTCGGCAAGCAGGGGACCGGCTACTCCATCCCCTTCCTGATGGACAAGCTGCGCGAGATCTTGAAGGTAGACCGCATGTGGGATGTGGCGATCGTCGGTCTGGGCGACATGGGGCATGCCCTGGCCCGCTACGGCGGTTTCGGTGAGCGCGGCTTCCGCGTGGCGATGCTGTTCGACTCAGATCCGGCAAAGGTCGGTCAAAAGGTCGGCAGTTTCGTGATCGAGGATATCAGCCAGTTGGTGGAACGCGTTCGCACCTGCAAGATCAAGTTGGCGATGGTTGCGGTTCCGGCAGCCTCCGCGCAGGACGTTGCCGACAAGCTGGTGCAGGCGGGGGTCAAGGCGATCCTTAACTACGCCCCGACCGTCCTGGGCGTTCCCGAGCATGTCCATGTTCAGCACATCGATCCCTCGACGCACCTGCAGCGCATGACGTTCTATCTGGATTGACGCAGTTTCCACGGCCAGATCCAAACACAAAGAGCGTGCGAGAGGCTTCCCTCGCACGCTCTTTACTCGAAAAAGCATGGGCTAGACCTGCGGCAGGTTGCGACGCAGGATGTTCATCATCCCCAGACCTCGGACTGCGCCTTCGACGACGCACGTCATGGGGTTATCCACCAGGTATGCCGGGATGCCAAGGGTCTTGGTGAGCAGCTTGTCTACGCCGCGCAGCAGCGCGCCACCGCCGCACAGCGCAACACCGCGATCGATAATATCCGCCACCAGCTCGGGCGGCGTGCGCTCCAGCACCCGCCGGCAGCCTTCCGTGACCTCTTTCAGAGGATCCTGGAGCGCTTCGACGATCTCGCCGGTCGTCAGCGTGACAGGGCGCGGCAGCCCGGTGACCTGATCCTGCCCTTGAACTTCCATGGTGTTTTCCGTATCCTGAGGTACAGCCGCCCCGATCTTGAACTTGAGCTGCTCGGCGGTCAGCTGGCCGATTACGATGCCATACTTGCGGCGAACGTAGTTGACGATGGCATCGTCGAGGTCCAGGCCGCCTTTGCGGAGGGTGTCCGCGGCAACGATGCTGTACATGGCCATGATGGACGCCTCGGTGCAGCCACCACCCAAACAGATGACCATGTTCCCGGACGGCGAGCCAATGGGCAGATCGATCCCGAGTGCGGCCGCGAGAGACTGTTGAATGAGTGTGGCCTCACGGGCACCCGCCTCGATGACGGCTTCATAGACGGCCCGGCGCTCAACGCTGGTAACCCCGTGCGGCACAGAGATCATTACACGCGGGCGGAACACGCGCAGCGAACCGCTGACGCGCTGGAGCATGTATGAGAGCAGCGTCTCTGTAATCTCGTAGTCGGCGATGACGCCATGGCGCAACGGCCGCGCTACCTCGATGTTCTCCGGGGCGCGGCCCGACATGTCCAGGGCCTCGCGCCCAACGGCCACCATTTTCTGCTCGTCGACCTCGATGGCAACGATCGTCGGCTCCTGCATCAGCACCTGGGTGCTGTCCGCCAGGCGAATGAAGATCGTGCCAAGATCGATACCGAGATCTTTCGAGAACAGGGCCACGGTTATTGTTGTCCTGGATAGCGAGTTTGTGACTTGCGATAACGGCGGACGACATCCAGCCGCAGGTTGGAGCGCCGCAGCGCCGCCTCGATGCTGAGCAAAGCATCTGATTGCTGCGGGACTCCCTTGGTCAGCGCCTCTTCGGCGCGCTTCCTGGCGAATTCGGCGCGTTGGACATCGATCTCCTCGATGTTTTCCGCCGCATCGGCGAGGACGGTAATCAGATCCGGCTGCACTTCCGCCACACCTCCCGCGACCGCAAAGACCTGGTCGGTGCCGCCGCTCCGGACCCTCACAACGCCGTACTTCAGCGTGGTCAGCACGGGCGCGTGGTGCGGCAAGACGCCCAACTCGCCGCCGCTTCCGGGGAGGATGACCATATCGGCATCACCCTGAAAAACCACACGGTCTTGGGAGACGATTTCACAACGGATGGGCATCGAGTATCTGCGGCATTACCAGTTGGGTCGAACAACCTCAGGCGGTCTGGAGGCCTGGAGGAGATCCCCGGGCCGATCCCGGGCAGACCCCCTGCTCGCTCAGGAGCTCTTCTCCAGCTTTTCGGCCTTTTCCCTAACGTCTTCGATCGTGCCGGCCATCATGAAGGCCTGCTCGGGCAGGTCATCACAGCGCCCGTCCAGGATCTCCCGAAAACCTCGCACGCTCTCCTTGAGGGGTACGTAGCGGCCCGGAATGCCGGTGAACCGCTCCGCGACGAAGAACGGCTGCGAGAAGAAGCGCTCGATCTTGCGGGCGCGGGCCACAATCAGTTTATCATCTTCGCTAAGTTCGTCAATACCAAGAATCGCGATGATGTCCTGGAGATCTTTGTAGCGCTGCAGGACCCGCTGAACCTCCCGTGCAGTGGTGTAATGATCCGTACCCACGATGTTCGGGTCAAGAATGCGCGAGGTGGAAGTCAGTGGATCCACGGCCGGATAGATGCCCTTTTCCACGATAGAACGTTCAAGGGCGATGGTCGCATCCAGGTGGGTGAAGGTAGCGACCGGCGCCGGATCGGAGTAGTCGTCGGCCGGAACGTATACGGCCTGCATGGAGGTGATCGACCCCGTGCGCGTGGAGGTGATCCTTTCCTGAAGCTCGCCCATTTCGGTGGCCAGCGTCGGCTGGTAGCCCACGGCGGACGGCATGCGGCCCAACAATGCGGAGACCTCAGATCCTGACATCGAGAAGCGGAAGATGTTGTCGATGAAGAGCAGCACATCGCGGCCGTGGTCGCGGAAGTACTCGGCCATGGAAAGGGCGGCCAGGGCGACACGCAGACGCACACCGGCCGGCTCGTTCATCTGCCCATAGACCATGACCGTGTCCTTCATGACACCGGATTCCAGCATCTCGCGATATAGCTGCGTGCCCTCACGGGTGCGCTCCCCGACGCCGGCGAAGACCGAATTGCCCTGATGTTCGCTGGCTACGGATCGGATGAGCTCCATGATGATGACGGTCTTTCCGGTGCCGGCGCCGCCGAAGATACCGGTCTTGCCGCCTTTGGTGAAAGGCGCCACCAGATCAATGACCTTGATCCCGGTCTCGAACACCTCGACGCGCGTGGCCTGTTCGGAGAACATGGGCGCAGGGCGATGAATCCCATAGTACGCGGCGGCCTGCACTTCGCCTTTGTCATCCACAGGCCGACCCAGGACGTTAAAGATCCGACCCAACGTACCGGGGCCCACCGGGACCATGATGGGCGAGCCGGTGGCCTTAGCCCGCGCTCCGCGTTGCAAGCCGTCGGTGGCGTCCATTGCCACGGTGCGGACCCAGTTGCCTCCCAGATCCTTCTGCACCTCAAGCACCAGGGGTTCCTTGCCCGAGCGATCCACTTCGATCGCATCGAAAAGGTGCGGGATCTGTCCTTCGGGAAACTCCACGTCCACGACACCGCCCAAGACCTGGACAACACGGCCGTTTTTATCTGTCACGATCTACACCCTCCCGCTGCGACTACTTGATGACCGGGGCGCGAACCGAATCCGGTTGCACGGACCGCGGCCCCGCGACTTCCCGCAACGCCCGGCCTGGGGCGAAGTCATGCCGCCAGCGCCTCAGCGCCGCCCACAATGTCCAGAATGTCGTTGGTGATCGTCTGCTGCCGCATCTTGTTGTACTGCAGCTCGTACGCCGAGGCCAGCTCCCTGGCATTGTCCGTGGCGCTGTGCATGGCTACCATGCGCGCCGCATGTTCGCTGGCCTGCGACTCAAGGATGGCCTGGTACACCTGGAGCCCCGTGAAGCGCGGGATGATCTCGTCCAGGAGTTCCCGCAAGTCCGGTTCGTACTCATAGGCCGCCGCGGGCCCAGTGCTTCTCTGCAACTCCATCACGTGCTGCCCGCCAGCCAACTCGAGCGGCAGCAGCTTCTTCATGGTCGCAACCTGCCGGCCCATGTTCACAAAATCCGTGTAGACCAGATAGACCTCATCGCTGCGACCAGACTCGAATTCGGTCACAGCCAGCCGGCCGATGGCGGAAACGTCCGCAAAGGCCGGGGCCGCCGGCAGATTGCTGAAATCCGCGAGCAGCGGTTTGCGGCGTCGGACGAGCAGATCGCGTCCCTTGCGACCGACTGCAATATAGGTCACTGGATTGCGATAGCCATCAAAGTTCTGAAGGATGAAGCGAATGATGTTGGTATTGTAGGCGCCGGCCAGGCCGCGATCACTTGTGACCACGATGGCCAGGGCGGACTTGGGATTGGGCCGCTCGGTGAGCAGCGGGTGGAGGCTCTGCCGGCCGGGCTGCGCAGCCACGTGGGTCAAGACCTGCCAGGCCTTGGTGGCATAGGCCCGGGTGGCAGCCACGGCCTGCATCGATTTGCGCACCTTCGCCGCGCTCACGGCCTCAAGCGCCCGTGTCACCTGCGAGATATTCTTGACGCTCTTGATGCGCAGCCGCATCTCGCGTGCAGAGGCCATGCCTTACGGTCTCCAGGCATCGTGGAAGGTCTGGAGCGCCTGCTTCAGCCCGGCACGATTGTCGTCGGTGATGATCTTCTTCTCGGCGATTTCGCGGCCGATGTCGGGATAGGATGCATCCATGAATCTCAGGAGCTCGGCTTGCCAGGCCACCATTTTGTCGACCGGGACATGGTCGGCAAACCCGTTGGTGCCGGCGAAAATCGTGATGACCTGGTCCTCAAGCGACATGGGGGAATACTGCGGCTGCTTGAGGATCTCCTGCATGCGCTGGCCGCGGCCGAGTTGCTGCTGCGTCGTCTTATCCAAGTCAGAGGACATGAGCGCAAAGGCGGCCAGTTCGCGATAGGCTGCCATATCCAGGCGCAGGCGCCCGGCGACCTGCTTCATGGCCTTGGACTGCGCGTCGCCGCCCACGCGTGAGACCGAGATACCGACGTTCACGGCCGGCCGGATGCCGGCATTGAAGAGGTTGGACTCAAGATAGATCTGCCCGTCGGTGATTGAGATGACGTTCGTGGGAATGTAGGCCGAGACGTCCCCAAGCAGGGTTTCGATGATCGGCAGCGCGGTCAGCGAACCGCCGGAACCGGCAACCTTGACCGCTTTGCAGCCATCCGGATCAGCCATGGCCTTTATGGCGCGAGCCACATCATCGCTGGAGGTGGGCCCGCCGTAGACGTTGCCATCGACGGCATCCTTCTCCGAGGCCAGCTCCTGCTTGAAAGCCGACGGCGCGATGACGTGGCGGTTGGCCAGGCGAGCGGCGCGCTCCAGCAGCCGAGAGTGCAGGTAGAACACGTCGCCGGGATACGCTTCGCGTCCGGGCGGCCGGCGCAGCAGCAGTGAAACCTGACGGTAGGCCCAGGCATGCTTGGATAGATCGTCATAGATGATCAATGCATCGCGCCCGGTCTCCATGAATTCCTCGCCGATGGCGCATCCGGCATACGGCGCGATGTACTGCAGCGCGGCGGACTCGTCGGCCGCCGCCATGACGACGATCGTATGATCCATCGCCTGGTGGCGTTCGAGGATGCCCACGGTGCGCGCTACAGAGGCCTTCTTCTGGCCGATGGCGACATAGATGCAGGTAAGGTCTTTGCCCTTCTGATTGATGATCGTATCAATCGCAAGTGCCGTTTTTCCCGTCTGGCGATCTCCAATGATGAGCTCGCGCTGTCCGCGCCCGACGGGGATCATTGCATCGATGGTCTTAATGCCAGTCTGGACCGGTGTGTCCACGTCCTGGCGCTGCACAACGCCCGGGGCAATGCGCTCAATTGGCCGGAAGCTTGTGGCGGCGATCGGCCCTTTGCCGTCGATCGGCTCACCCAGGGCGTTGACCACCCTGCCGATCAGCGCGTCGCCGACGGGCACCGAGGCGATGCGCCCAGTGCCCCGGGCCGTCATGCCCTCGGTGATGTTCGAGTAGTCCCCCATAACGATGACGCCAACGCTTTCCTTCTCCAGGTTGAAGGCGATGCCCATCATGCCGTTGGCGAACTGCACGAGCTCCTGCGAGCGAATACTTGGGAGTCCGTGCAGGCGGGCGATCCCATCGCCGGCATCGAGCACGGAGCCAATATCGGTGATAGCGATCTCGGATTCATAGGCCTGGATTTGCTTGTGCAGATCAGCCGTGATTTGTGTGATCAGATCTGTCATTTTGCCTCCGCCTGCCACGCCTAAGCCCTGCGCCCCATCCCCAGCCAATCAGTGCCTTTACGTACAGCCACCCGGATAAGGCCGTTATCCGGGTGGGTTGTGTAATCAGTAACAATCAAGGCAATAATAACTGAAAGCATCCTTCTTGTCTAGTTTGGTGCATCGAACCGCGCGGCAGCCGGGCCTTTCCCATTCCGGCGGCGCGCTTTGAACTACGTCGTGACGCAGGTTGGGCCCTCATGCAGCGAAAACGACCGGCCAACGAAGGGGACCGCTGACGATCCGTCGCAGCATGCAGCTGGTCCGGCGGATCCATAGCGCGAGTACTGATGGCCGCGTTTGCATGCCTGTCGTTTCCCGGCAGGATCGGAGGAGGCGAACTAAGGCCGCGCGATCACGTACAAGCGCTCGAACTCGCGCAGGTACTGCGAGGCAATGAGGCGGCTGTGAATGACGAGCACGTTCTCATCGTTGATCTCATTGGCGTTGCGCGAGAAGTTGTACGAACCCAGAACGACCACTGTCTCATCAACGATTATCACCTTCTCATGCATCTGCCCCGGGTTTCCATCCAAGCGCACGTTCAGGCCGGCCGAACGGAACGCGGTCAGTTCACTCCCGATGTTTGAAGCCCCTTGATCCTCATCCATCACGCCTCGCACAGCAACTCCGGCATCGGCGGCGCGCATGACCGCATCGCCGAGCGGATCAGAGGTGAAAGAGTAGGCAAGGAAGTCCAAACGGTATTGTGCGGTATCCAGCAGGTCCACCAGAGCCGCCTCGACGCCGTCGTCAGGAGCAAAATACACCTCCATGAGCGTCCCCTCGATCTCGAGCCGCGGCTGGGGTGTGGGCCGTCCAGCCTCCGGACCGAACTTGTCGTCTTCGAACATCTCTGCGAATTCGGTCTCGTAGGCCTCCGCCAGATCCGCGGAAGCAATGCGCATTACAGTGTTGTTATCCGGGTATGCGCCGCTGAACGTGAAGTTCATCGAGCCGGTCCAAACATTCGTCCGATCGATCACCAGGAATTTGTTGTGCATCGTGCCCTGGCGGCGGTCGCCAAGGATGGGGATGCCGGCATCCTTGATCCGCTGCAGGTCCTCGCTGTCGCTGTTGTCGCTCTCGGTGACAAGGCGGACTTCCACGCCGCGTCGGTGAGCGCGGATGAGGGCCTCGCGAATAGTGTCGAGCGTGAGGCTGTAGATGGCCGCGTGCACCGACAGGCGGGCTGCATCGATGCTTTCGACCAGAGGCGAATCCACTCCCCCTGTCATCTGCGCGCTGGCAGGATTTGCGGGGTCGGTGAAGTAGATCTCGAACCACGGCCCCCGGAGACCGTAGCCTGCATGCAGGGGTATCTGGGTTAGCGATTCGACCTGGGGCAGCGCGGGGGTGAAAGTGGGAGTGACGTTTGGAGTGGCGTTGGCATCGGTGGACGCTGAACTCGCCGCGGGCAGCGTGAGTGGGAGTGAGGCGCAAGCCATCGTCGGCAGAACAGCGGCGAGGAAGAAGGTTGCGATGCGATTGATCATACGGGCCGGGACGGCATTATAGCATTGCGGCTTCACGCGACGCGTGCGAGCGACACGGCGGAGGTCAGCCCCTCGCGGCACGTCGCTCCTGCAAGAAACCCGCCGCGCTGCCAGTGCGCCTGGAGCTGTCAGCGGAAGCAGTATAATGCGCGCGCTCCCATGGACGAAACATCGAATGGCTCTGTAGCGAACCGCCAGATCGCTCGCGCCGCGGGGACCGTGATGGTGGCGATCGTGCTCGGGCAGGTCCTGGGCCTCGTTCGGGGCATTCTCATCGCGCGAGCGTTCCCGCCGTCGGACCTGGACGCTTTCTTCGCCGCCAACCGCGTGTCAGAAACGTTGTTCATGCTGATCGCCGCGGGCGCGCTGGGTTCGGCTTTCATCCCGGCGTTCGCCGGCATGTTGGCGCGGGGCGATCGAGCCGCGGCCTGGCGCCTGGCTTCGTCTCTCGCCAACCTTATCCTGCTCATTCTGAGCGGCCTGGCGCTATTGGCCGCGGTCTTTGCACCTGCGATCGTGCGCTATCTCCTGGCACCGGGTTTCTCCGCGGACCCGACCCAATTCGGTCTTGCCGTCGAGCTATTGCGCATCCAATTGACGTCGGTGGTCTTCTTCGGTCTGGGGGGGCTGTTGGTCGGGATCCTCAACGCTCACAATATCTTCTTTGTCCCTGCGCTGACGCCATCGATGTATCAACTGGGTTTGATCTTTGGCGTCCTGATCCTGGGCCCTTCGATGGGCGTCCGGGGGCTTGCCTGGGGCGTGGTCGCAGGCGCCTGCTTGTATGTGCTGCTCCAGCTGCCGGCTCTCTTCAGTGTTGCGCGTGCGGGCGCCGCTGCCTCGCGAGCCGCGAGCTACACGCCGACCTTCGGTCTGCGCGAACCCTCGGTCCACGAGGTTCTGGGGCTTATGCTGCCGCGAATCATGGGCATCGGCGTAGTGCAATTGAATTTCTGGGTCAACACGTGGCTCGCGTCCCGGATGCAGCAGGGCAGCGTGGCTGGGCTGCAATATGGCTTCTCCCTCATGCTAATGGCCCAGGCCGCGATCGCGCAGTCGGTCGCCATCGCGGCCATGCCAACCTTTTCGGCGCAGCACGCGCTGGGCAAGCTTGACGAATTGCGCGGCTCGCTTGCGGCTTCCCTGCGGGGCATCCTGCTCCTGGCCGCTCCGGCGTCGGCCGGCCTGATCATCCTGCGCGAACCGATCGTTACCCTGCTCTACCAGCGCGGGCAGTTCGACGCCCGGATGACCGCGCTGGTTTCGTGGGCGCTATTGTGGTATGCCGCGGGTCTCATCGGACACTCGATGCTCGAGGTGCTCACGCGCGCCTTCTATGCGCAGCAGGATACGAGGACGCCGGTCATTGTTGGCGCCACCGCCATGGCGCTCAATGTCGGGCTGAGTCTTGCGTTCTCCGCTATCTTTACCCGCGCGGGCTGGATGCCGCACGGCGGCCTGGCGCTGGCGAATTCGGTTGCCACAGCCCTGGAGATGGCGGTGTTGTACATCTTGATGCGCAGGCGACTCGGCGGCATGAATGGCCGCAGCCTCAGCCTGGGCCTGGTGCACGCGCTGGCAGGCACTGCCGGCCTGTGCGCGGCAGTCGTGCCCCTCACTCGGTTGGATCTACCTGCCTGGTTCACGGCCATCGGAGGTGTGATGCTGGGCGCGGGAGTCTACTTCATGGTGATGCGCCTGCTGCGTGTGCCCGAACTTACAGCTGTCTATGCCGGCCTGATGCGCCGCCTCGGGCGCTAGCACGCAACCATGACGGCTAGCGCCAAAGTAACCACAGCGCCGTCGTCACGAGCATTCCCCAGATCGTGCCTCCGAGCACCTCGAACGGCGTGTGTCCGAGCACCTCGCGGAGTTCCTCATCGTTCCACATGTGGCCCTTGAGCAGTTCGTCGAACAGGACGTTGATGCGTTCGGCATGCATTCCGGCCTGGCGCCGCACGCCGGCGGCATCGTACGTGACGATCATGGCGATGGCGACCGCCAGCGCAAACAGCGGAGAATCGTAGCCAATAAAGAGGCCGATCGAGTTCGCGGCGCCGACGATCAGCGCCGAGTGTGAGCTTGGCATGCCGCCGGTGGTCAGCAACCAGGCCCACTGCCAGCGACCGGTGCGTATGTACTCCACGGGGAGTTTGACGATCTGCGCCGTCGCCCACGCAGCAAGGGCACAAATCAAGACGCGGTTCACGAGCAGGCCGGCCAGGTGCAAGTCAGTCCTCCTCCAGATCGACGAGCTCCGTCCCGGACAGGCGCTTTACCTTTAGTTCAGCCTCATCCAGCAGTTTGGTGCAGCGCTTCGCAAGGGCCTGGCCGCGCTCAAAGAGCGACATCGCCTGTTCCAACGAAGCGGGCTCGCCCTCAAGGGGTGGACACGATATCCTGCAATTCTGCGAATGCGGCTTCGTACGTCAGCTCTTCGACGGGTTTGGGTGTGGTTGACTTGGCCATGTTCGGGTCCTCGCACTATGATGGAGCGCGATCGATGTGTCAGGCGCGGCGGTCGGGAATCTCAGCGTCAAACTCACCGTCCGAAACGCGCACGGAGATCCCGCCGCGCGCCTGCTCCACTTTGCGGATTACGGCACCGTCCGTCCGCCGGGTGACCACGGCATAGCCCCGATCCAGCACTTCGAGGGGGTTCAGCGTCAGCAGTCGGTTGCGCCAGCCTTCCAGCTCACTGAGCTGCAACGCGAGCCGGTGGGATTGTGCAGACTGGACTCGCCGGCCAAACTCATCCAGGCGCTGACGGTCGGACTGTATACGCCGCGCGGGTGAGTAATATCGCAACTCGCTTGCAGAGGCCGTGAGCTCTTCGCGCCGCTGACCAACCAGCTCGAGCAGCAGGCTTCCCAACTGAAGCGCGGCGGTTCTTGCCTTCTCCTGCAGATCGGAACCTGTGGTCTGGGTGGCAAGCTCCGCCGCAGCGGTGGGTGTGGGCGCGCGCAGGTCGGCCGCGAAGTCGGCCAAGGTGAAATCGGTCTCGTGCCCTACACCGCAGATGACGGGGGCCTCAGAGGCAGCTACGGCGCGCACGACCTGACGGTCGTTGAAGGCCCAGAGGTCCTCTATGGATCCGCCCCCTCGGACAAGGAGTATCACATCCGGCCGCGGCCGGAGGCCGTTGAGCTGACCCAAGGCTTGGACAAGCTTTGCGGGCGCATCTTCTCCCTGGACCGCGGAAGGCGCCAGCACGACCTCCGCCATTGGCGTGCGGCGCCGCAGTGTATTCAAGACGTCTCTCAACGCCGCCCCGCTGGAGGAGGTCACAACTCCGATTCGTCGGGGGGAGGCAGGGACCGGCCGTTTGCGTTCCGGGGCGAACAGGCCTTCCGCTGCTAGTTCCGCCTTGAGTCGCAGGAACTCCTGGTAAAGGGCGCCTTCGCCTGCGGGGATCAGTCGATCCACGTATAGCTGGTATTGCCCGCCCGCCTCGTACACACCGATCTTGCCGTGCGCGGCCACGGCCATGCCGTCTTGGAGCGTGAGCTCCAGGCGGGCAGCACTGGAGCGCCACATGACGCACCTTAGGGCGGCGCCGGCATCCTTGAGGGTGAAGTAAAGGTGGCCTGATGCCGGCCGCGAGGAATTCGAGATCTCCCCCTCCACCCAAATGTCCTGGAGACGCACGTCGGACTCAAGGGCATCGCGTATGTACTTGGTCAGGGTTGATACGGTCCACTGCGCGGCCGCGAACAAGGATGGCTGCATTTGTCAGTAGCATACACAATCGAGGCGGGAATGTCAACGACGGCGGCGTGCCGGCCGACGCCGCGGCCCTGAATGTACGTGACCAGCCTAATGTGCACTGCTACGGTCGGATGATAGAATTGAGGCTGACAACGGCATGAAGCACATCTGGTCGCCCTGGCGGATGGAATACATCGAAAACCACGGCAAGGAAGACAGCTGCGTGTTTTGCACGGCTCTGGCTCTCGAGGACGGCCCCGAGAACCTGATCGTGCATCGCGGCGCGCAGGCGTTCGTGATCCTGAACCGCTACCCGTACACGAGCGGCCACGTTATGGTCGTGCCGTTCCGACACAAGCCCACGTTGGACGAGCTTGGCACGGCCGAGCGGGCGGAGATGATGGAGCTCACCGCGCGCGCCACAACCGTCCTGAAGCACGTTTATGAGACACGGGCGTTCAACATAGGAATGAATATCGGCGAGGCAGCCGGCGCCGGCATCAAGGAGCACGTCCACATCCACGTGGTGCCGCGTTGGGTCGGCGACACGAACTTCATGTCCTCCCTCGCTTCGACTCGCGTTCTGCCCGAGGCCCTGGCCGATACATGGCAGCGCATCAACGCGGGATTCAGCGAGGGCGCTAGCTAGGCGTGGCGCGCCAGCCGGACGCCGGTGCACGAACCGCCAATATTGAAAACGCATCCACCGTGCATGGGAGCTTCGTCAGGCAGTATCCTCGGATAGCATCGCGGATACTGACGGGCTCACCTCAGGCTTCGGCGCCGTTTGCGACTCGATCCACGTCGTCTGAACCCCAATCACGATGACACGCCATGCATGGCTGGCAACCTGCCTGACCGCATCGCTCCTCGGCGCCTGCGCCTCGCCGGCGCCCAACGCCACGCGGGTGAACCTTGACGCGACGGCCTCGGTTGAGCCCGCGCCGATCTCGACCGCAGCGGCAAAGGCAATTCCCAGCCCCACGCCTCAGTTGACCGCCACGCTCACCTTCTTCGGCCCCGACGCGGACCGCTTCCCGTCAAACATCAACCCGATGACCGGCCTGCCGGTGATCGATCCAGAACTGCTGAGGATCCCGGCCGTACTGGTGTCGATCTCCCATTTTCCTGCTGCCGGACGACCTCAGGCAGGGCTTTCGTTTGCCCCGTTCGTTTATGAGTTCTCCATAACCGGAGGCGAAACGCGTTTCCTCACGGCGTTCTACGGCCAGTTTCCGGAGCCCGAGATTCCGACCACAGGCGAGTGCAAGGTGCGGACGGGCGCCTTCGAACAGACAGGCACTGTTCTCGGAAACCGAGTGTGGCTCGACTCCAACCTTGACGGGGAGCAAGAGGTCGGCGAACCGGGCATTCCCGGCATATGCGTGAGGCTGCGCGACGATCTGGGCAATCCCATTCAGACGACCACGACCGACACAAATGGCATGTATGGCTTCCATGTGGATGCTGGCCGATCCTACAGTCTGCAATTCGAGAAGCCCGACTACCTGGATTTCACGAAGCAGGATGCAGGCAATGAGGACGCGGATAACGATGCTGATCCGGTAACGGGTATCACACCCGTTTTCGCGGTCGGGCAGGCGGTACTGGACTGGGATGGGGGCATGGTCCTGAACCGCGCATCCGGGCAAGCAGCGTTCAACGCGGCCGCGATGCCGGAGGCCGAGGTGGGACCGGTCCGCTCCGGACGCCTGCTCTACGCGTACTTGGCTGACTCGTACACCAATAGCTGCCTCATCTATGCCTTTGCCTCGCCAGAGGTCCTGGACAAGCTTCCCCACTGCGCCTTCGTCGCACATGAGGAAGCCAACGGCGGGGAGACGATCTCGATCGGACGCATGAGGGCCGTTGCCGAGGACAACATGCGCCGCACGGCCAGTCGTCCGTTCAATTACTCCAGCAACGTGTACTCCGATGTCCCGCCGCCCGGGGGATTCCCGGCCTCGCAGCTCAACGTTTTCTTCGGGAACATCAATCAATCGGGCTGGATCTACGATCCCCTGTACCAGGCGTACCTGCGATTCGTAGACAACGCTGATATCAACGCTCGGGGCGTCCTGCACCCGGATGTGGATCGACTGACCGGCCGCCAGCTCCACTTCGAGAACGTGATCGTGGTGATGGCGGACACCGAGGTCGTCACCCGCAGCAATCTGGATATTCACCTGGATGCCGGCAATACCGGTCCCGCCAAGCTGTTCCGGAACGGCCAGGTGTTCTCCATTACGTGGAGCACCCGCGGAGGCGAGTATGAAAAGCGGACGGGAGTTCGCAAACCGATCCAATTCTTGAATCCAGATGGCTCGCCGACCGCCCTGAAGCCGGGTCACACCTGGGTGATCATCGTGACGCCATTCAGCCCCTTCGAGCCGCAAGGCACTGGTACGTACCTGATCCAGTACGCCGCGCCTGACGGAGAGGCCCGGTAGCCCGCGCCTCGGCGCGGCCATTTCCAAGCGGCAGGCGATCATTGACTCCGACAACGTCCTTGCGAACCTGGCAGCGACGCTGTTTGTCCGGTGCCAATGAAGCTGGCGAGGCGCGCGATGCCGCTTAACCCCATCACGACTATAATGCTGCCATGCATCGGTATCGAAGGCGCCTTGGCTTGACGATAGTCACCTTGGCCACCCTTTGGTCCTCGGCCTGCGAGCCGACACCGATCGCAACGGAGGTCCGGACAACACCCTCCCCTACGCTGCCGGCCGCGACGGCAACAGCCACCCCACGACCCGCGCGGCCAACCAATCCGCTTTCGGGACTTGAGGTCGCGGATCCGTCTCTGCTCAAGATTCCCGCGGTACTGATCTCCATCTCGCATTTCCCGGCCACTGCGCGCCCGCAAGCCGGTCTGTCCTTTGCTCCGTTCGTGTACGAGTTCTCCATCACGGAAGGTGCAACCCGCTTCCTCGGTGTTTTCCACGGAGAATGGCCCGCGCCCGAGATCCCGATCTCCGCGGGCTGCGAGCCGAGGATTGGCCCCTTTACACGTTCCGCGACACTGCTCGGTAACCGGGCCTGGTTCGATGCCAACGCCGATGGTGTGCAAGACCCCGGCGAGGGCGGCGTCGCGGGATTGTGCATCAATTTGCACGCTGAGTCCGATGAGCTGATGGCGCAAACAACCACCGATACGAACGGCTTCTATGGTTTCGATGTGCCGCCGGGCCGCTACTCGGTCGAGTTCGTCCTGCCCGACCATCTGGCGTTCGTCGAGCCCCATGCGGGAGACGATGGGCGTGACAGCGATGTGGAGCCCACGACGGGGCGAGCGCAGGTGCACCTAAACGCAGACGACCTCTCGATCGATGCCGGCGTCGCCGCATCGGGAAGTCCACCGCCGGTCTCGGATCCGGATCCAAAGATGCCTTTGGAGCAGGTGGGCCCGATCCGCTCCGGCAGGCTCATCTACCGCCATCTGGCCCGCTCCTTCCAGGATAGCTGTCTCATATTCGCCGGCGCATCGCCGGAGGTCCAGCCGCGGCTTCCGCAGTGCACCTTGGTGTTTCACCAGATCTCAGGGGGCGGGGCCATGCTCGACCTGGGGGAACTGTGGTCGATCGCCAAGGCTAATCAACGACGATCTGGATCGCAGCTTCACTATTCCGGATACCAGTTCTCTGATGAACCGCTTCCGGACGGGGTGCCCGCGACAGCGCTTGAGGTGTACTTCTCCTATCAGAATCAGTCCGGCTGGTACTACGATGCGCCCAGCCAGTCCTACCTCCGCTATGTTGACACCTCTGATCGCCAGCAGGCCGGGATCCTGCATCCGGAGACCGACCGACTGACCGGGCGTCAGCTGTATTTTCAAAACCTGATCTTGGTATTCGCAAAGCATCAGGTCATCACGCCGACGAATCTGGACATCCATCTGGATCCCGGCAGGACGGGGAAGGCCATCCTCTTCCGCGACGGCCTTGCGCTCGATATCGATTGGAGCAACGCGAGGGATGAGGAAGACGAAGCCGGCCGACCGATCCAGTTCCTGCAGAAGAATGGCGAGGCGGCGCGGCTCAAGCCCGGGCATACCTGGGTGATCGTGGTGACACCCGAGACCACGGTCGAAAAAGGACCGGACGGAGCGTGGAACCTGACCTTCATGCAGCCCTTGGGCGCCAAGTAAGTGCTGCGCCTGCGCGAGACGGGCCGCATATCACAATGTGCTCCTATCACAGAAAGGAGACCTCATGGGCAAGGAGGCAGCGGCTGTCATCCTGAGCGCCGCC
>JAZDHO010000243.1:0-8134 GCA_043805815.1 Chloroflexota bacterium | reverse complement strand
CCGCCGCGGGACTCGCCCACGACAATCCGATCGGGACGCATGCGCAGCGCATTGATGACCAACTGCCGGATGGTGATCTCGCCCCGCCCCTCAATATTGGGTGGGCGTCTTTCAAGCCGCAGCACGTGTCCCCGACCCAGTTGCAGTTCTGCGATATCTTCGATCGTAATGATGCGCTCATTCGCCGGAATAAACCTGGAGATCACGTTGAGAAGGGTTGTCTTGCCGCTGCCTGTGCCGCCCGAGATCACAATGTTGATGCGCGCCTCCACGCACGCCCGCAAGAACGCGATCAGATTTGCGGTGAGGGTTCCATTCGACGTGAGATCCTGGGCCGTAAAGGGATTCGTCGAGAACTTCCGGATGGTCAGGAGCGAACCGTCCAGGGAAAGCGGCGGGATCGTGGCATTGACGCGGTAACCGTTGGGGAGGCGGGCGTCCACCATGGGAGCGGCTTCGTCGACGCGGCGGCCGATCGGAGCCACGATACGATCAATGATGCGCCGCAGGTGTGCATCGTTCTCAAATGACGTGTTCGTCAGTTCGATCTTGCCAAAACGCTCTACATAGATCGTTTGCGGTCCGTTCACCATGATTTCTGTGATCTCGGCATCGACCAACAGGGGCTCGAGGGGACCGTACCCCAGTATGTCCGCAAGGATCCACTCAAGCATGCGGGTCTTGTTGGCACGCGTGTACAGCAGGTTTTCTTCAGCCACGACCTGATGGAAGAAACCCTCGACCATCGTCCGCAGCTGTGGGATATTCTCGAGCGTGACCTCGCCGTTAAACTCCGTAACAACCCGTTTCTGCACCTCGTCCCGAATATGGAACAGGCTATCCTTCTGCAGATCCGCCTTGTCAGCCGTCGGTGTATCCGGACTGTTGCGGTCGTCTTTCTTCCCCAGGGCGGGTCGGTTGGCGAACATGGCTTCTACCTCGCTAGGAAATGATCACTGCCGCAGAGGTGGCAGGACAGGGACGGACAATTGCTTGCTGCGATTGACGATCAGGCTGTCGCCCAGGTCATTGGCGCTGCGCAGGCTCGCCAGAGTGCTCCCGTTCTCGAATGCGATATTCGGCAGCGTGTCACCTCGAAGTGCCGCAATCCGGGTGAGCTCATAGAACTCGTCCGCCTGTTTCATCGCTTCCTCGTAAGAGCTGAGGGCTAAGAGGGCGTTACCGCTATCGTAGGCAGAGTCCGCGTTCAGGAGTGTTTCCAGCAGGCTTTCCTGCTCCGGCCCGGTCAAGCGATCCTTGTACCCGGCCTGCTCAAACGCAAAATGGTAGAACTCAGCGGCCTGTTCATGCCGCCCCAGCCGGCGCAGCGCGTGTGCTATGCGCGCCTCGATCTGGAATAGCCGCATCACATTCACCTCGTCCGCCCAGGCGAACTTCTCGGCTGCCTGATAGTCCGCGAACGCTCCTCCGAAATCCGCGTTGAGCATCAGCAGGTCTCCGCGGGAGGTGTACGCTTCATAGAGGAAGTACCCCACCCTTCCGTCGGCAAAATCCGCATCCCGCCGGTACACCGCTTCGAAGCCCGTGATGGCCTCATCCCAGTCCCCGTGCACGAGGTGATCGTAGGAAACAATGAACGACTGACTCTTGTCGATCGCGGCATCGACGAGCAGGGAACCGGGTGCCTGCTCACGTGCCCGCCGCAGCACGAGAATGGATTGCTCCAAGCCTTGCAGGGAGTAGTCGGAACTCTCCAGCAGGCTGATTCCCCGCAAATAGTATTGGCGGGCGAGCAACTCGACAGCAACCTCCTGTAATTCGGCCCGCTCCCGGACGTACTCGTAACTCTGCGGGAAAAGAGCCAGCGCATTCCGATAGTACCTGGCGGCGGCCTGGATCTCCTCAAGGGACGGATCCCGGCTCCCTGCGATTTGCAGGACCAGGTCCTGGTAGCTGGCAAACAGCTTGTGGTCCAATTCGGGAAGCTCAATAAAGGGATCGATCGCCTGTATGGCCTCATAGTTCTCGATGACCGACGCCGAATCCCCCCGGCCATAGGCCTCGTCGATTGCCTCAACGCGGGAGTCGATTTCCTGGTCGCGCACGCTCTTCGCGATGAGCTGGGAGGTGTCCTTGTACTCGGGCAGTAACGCCTGCACCTCCCTCAGGATCTCCAGCGCCGCGTCGTTCTCGCCGTCCTCCGTGAGGCGCCTGCCCTGCTGGTACAGGTCCTCGACCCTTATGGAAAGCCGGGCCGCCTCAATCGCCTGATCGATGTCGTCGTACGAAGAATCGATCTCCTTGATTTCCGTGTACAAGGCAAGTGCCTGCCCGGCTTTCCCCGCCCTCATGAAGGTGTCCGCCATTTGGTCCTTCGCAGCCAGCGCCTCCGCCGTCTGCGTGGCTTCTGCTTCCAGCCTCTGCCGCGTTTCCTCGGCCTGGTAGGCGCTGATGAACCAGACAGCCAGCGACAGGACGATGATGCCCGAAAGGACGGCGATGAGCGTACGACGCCGCACCTGCTGGCGCTGCCTGCGATCGTCGGCTTCCCGCTGGCTCTCGCTGCGCTGCTGCAGCTCGGAGCGGGTCTGGACCTCCTGCCTGAAGGCCCGCAAGTACTTGTCCCCGGGATGTGCCTTGAGCAGGCCATCTATGCTGTGAAGACACTCTTCCCATTCCGCCCTCTGGAAGTGCTCAAGAACCTTGCGGTACCTGGGATCCTTCCGATAGGCCAACGCCTCAGGCGCATGCCCTGCAGACTGCAGCGGATGGAGGGAAGGCCTCGCAGCCGCGCGGGCATGCGTGTCGGCCGGTGCGTGACGAACATGTCCCGGCGCCTTGTGATCGATCCGCTTGTCTTTGCCCTTCATCGTCGCAAGTTGTGCGCGTCTCAGCGTCTTGTGTTCGTCCCGGGCTACTGCAGGATCTCAAGCAATACTGGGAAGAACGGTCCAAGGATCACTGCCAGCAAAGCCGGGAAAATGAAAAGCGCCAGAGGCAGCATCATCCGTGCCGGCAGCTGTTGTGCGATCTCCTTCGCCCGATATTGACGGTAAATCCGCATTTGCTCCGCCTGCGAATGAAGTACATCCGCAATACTCATCCCCAGCTGCTCCGACTGCACGATCACGGCGACGAAGCTCGACAACTCCGGGATATCCACTCTCGCCTGCATGTCGCGCAGCGCCTGCTTGCGGGAGACGCCAACCTCGATCTCCGAGACCACGCGCGCGAATTCCTGTCCGACCGGCGTTTTGAAGGTCTGGCCGAGTCGCAGCATGGCCTGGTCGAAACCCAGGCCGGCAGCCGTGATCACGGAGAGCATATCCAACGCATCGGGAAGTCCCCGGCGTATCACGTCCTGCCGCTTGCGCATCATGGCACGGAGCCAAATCCCGGGTCCAACCAGGAAGACCAGCATGAGAAGAAGGGAGAACAGCAGGTAGGTAGGCGATGGATTGAGCCGGTAGAGGCCAAACGCCATGAGCGCGCCCACGATCAGCATCAGTACCCGTGCGCCATAGAACTGCCCAGCCCGAAAATTGAAGGGATTGCCGGCGATCACGAGTCGCCGATTCGTTTCCTGGAGCGTTTGCTGAGGCGCGTAGCGACTAAGAGAAGTCAGGACGGCAGACAACCAGGCTCCCAGCGTACGCTGGATGAGGGCCTCCGAGAACTCGCGGCCCTCAAGCGCGGCCAGACTTCGCGCCTGGAGCCCGTCAGACCTCTGTGCGACGAAGGACTGGATCCGTTGCTGCTCGAGGCTGTTGTCGAGTCGCTTTGCGCCGACCGCAATCACGATGAGTCCCAGAAGCACGGAAAGGAATGCCAGGAAAACACCAATAGTGATTATCGTCATCTGTCGAGTCCTAGGCCTGAGACCTCATACCCTCACCCTGCCAATCCTCCGCAGCAGCACATTCCCGACGACCAGGCTGCAGATCGCGTAGATCAGGACAAAACGCGTGGCTCCGGGCTCGAACAATTGCCGCCAGTACACCGGACTCATGACTGCCAGAATGACAACTGTTACGAACGGCAGCAGAGTCAGCAGGTAGCTCGCGAAGTGCGCGTACGCGGTCAGGGCCCGGATCTCGCTGAAGAGGGCGATTCTCGCCCGAATCGTCTCCATGACCACATTCAGGATCGTGGTCAGGTTGCCGCCCAGCTGCAGATTCGTCAGTACCACGGTGACGACCAGGTTGAAGTCATCGCTCTCCATTCTGCCTGCCATGTTCTCAAGGGCCCGGCTGAGCGGCATTCCGAGCTCCACCTCACGGCGGACATGCCGAAACTCGTCCGAGGTGGGAGGGCTCATCTCCTGGATGACCACGCTCAGGGCCTGCTGAAACGAATAGCCGGCCGCCACAGCGCCGCGGATAAGGGTGAGCGCGTCGATCAATTGGGCCTGAAACAGCCGCTGGCGGGCCTGAATGCCGCGAAACAGCAGGAAGCCCGGTACGAGGTAGATCGTCACAGCGACCCCGGCTGCGGGCAGGATACTCCTGAAAACAAGCGCTCCGCCCATGAAAGCCAGGAGCGCCGCCCCCATCCGTATAAACCAGTACTCGCTGACAGTGATCGACCAGTTCGCAGCAATCAGCTTGCGCTGCATCTCATCTGAGTTCAGCACGGCAGAGACATTGTTGAACTGCCGCCGAAACCGGGTCAGCGCGGAGGCAGAGACCTCCTGTGAGGCGGCGGTGCCGGATTCCGGTGATTCGATGAACCGATCCAGCCGCTGATCCACGGGACTCGACGCCCGCCACGCAAGGACAGCACCAATCCCCAGGCCGATAATCCCGGTTCCGATGATCAGAATGGTGATTGGAAGCGCTATACTGATTAAGTCCAACGAAGACCTCGAGAGTAGGATCCACCCGGACTCGCGAGGCTGCCGGGCCCGGGCATGGGTTGGTGGATCAGACCTAGCCCAGTCGGGAGGACCTCGAAAGGACCTCAGGCATCTTCTTCTTACCCGCAGGCGCCGCGCCCACCTTGGCGCCGGCAAGGGCGCCGATGTCTTTCGCCAGCGCTTGAACCGCCTTTCGCAGCTGGCTGTGCTGGTTCAGCATACCCAGCGGAACGCCGCGATTAATACTCTGAAGCGCGACCCGGGGCTCCGAGGGCAGCGTCGCAAACACCTTCGTCTGAAGCGAGCGCTCGATGTCATCCCGGCTCAGCCCCTCGCGCTGATCATGCTGGTTGAGGATCAACAGGATCCTTTCCCTGGGGAAGGACAACGTCGTGCGGCAGAGGTCAAGAAACCTGCTCGCGCCGCGCAGGCAGGCAATATCCGGATTGATCACCAGCAGCACCCGGTGGCTTGCATCCATCAGGGTAACTGCGTTGTCATTCAGGAAGTTGCCGCCGTCGATCACGATGTTGGGATAGATGTTCTGGACGCTCGTGAGGATGCGATGCAGATCCTCGGGATGGATGCCCTGAGCTGAAGTCGGACTGGGCGGTGCCGGGAGGACTTTCACGCCGGAAACGTGTTCCGACACGACATCCCGGATCAAGCCTTCGTCCAGCGAGCCGATATGGGGCATGAGGTCCGCGATCGAGTTCTGGGTCTGCAGGTTGAGCATGATGTCCAGGTCCCCAAACAGCAGCTTGCCGTCCATCAGCAGGACGTCCTGTTTCAGCTCCGCCTTCAACGCCAGGGCCAGGTTGACTGCCACGAGAGAGCATCCCACCCCACCCTTCGGGCTGAAAACCACAAATGTGCCCCGGCTGGTCATGGGGACTTCCCCTGTGGCTGCGGACGCCCTGGAATGCTGGCCTCGCTCATAGACCTCCCTGATACGCCCCACGGCATCCAGCAACTCCTTCGGATCCAGGGGCTGAGCAATGAACGCCCGGGCACCTGCCAGGATCACGCGATTCGCCTCAGCCATCTGTTCCTGCGGAAGAGCCACGACGACGGCGGTGTCCGGGAATTGCCAGGAGAGGCTGTCGATCATCTCCAGCGGCTTGGAGGGCGCGCCTGCGAAGTCCAGCAGCACGCAATTCGGCTGGAGGCTTTCGATGCTTTCCATCAATTCATTGGCCTTGAGGCGCCGGTCGATGAAGAAGTAGGCCTGGTCCTGGCTGAGCGCAGACTTGATCTGCTCCAACAACGAGTCATTGGACGTGATCGCCAGCACGCGAAATGCATCTTGTGGACTTGGCATGATCCATCCCTTCTGGGAAGGTCCGCTATGGCAGCAGCCCCAGCCCGTAGAGCTCCCGGATGTACTGGCCGGTTACAGGCGTGAGTTGGAACTGACCGCTCGAGGTGGGAGCGCGAAGCACCAGGTCGAAGTTGGCTCCCGTGTCCTTGAGGAATTTGAGTACAAGCGCATTCTGCGGGTCCAGGGCGAGCAGGTAGGCCTGCACGACCACCTGGCTGCGCTGGGGGCCAACTGGTGCCTGCAGGTCCTGGTTGGCATTCTCGGCTTCGATGATATCGATCACGATGGCCGTAATGTCCAGCCGCTGGAAACTGTCGAAGGTCACGACCTGATCTGTTTCATAGGTCGCCAGCAGATCCACGATGTCCCCGCGCTTGATGATGGCCTCGCGGGTCATCAAATCGCCGACTCCCAACGCCATCAGGACGTGCCGTTCATCGAGGACGTAGGCGATGTCATACGCCTGGCCGGTCGGGTTCGCCAGGTTGTGCTCCAGCACCATCTCTCCCTGGAGAAGGTCCGTCTTCGTGATCCTGCCGATGGCATTGTCGAGGTTCGTGATGGCATCCCTGGGAGCCAGTTCTATCGGGACCTCGGTCAGGGTCACATCCGCTGCTGCCAGGATCGATCCTTCGGCAACGTCATGCGTCACGAAGGCCACGGTGATGCGCGTTTCGGACGGAGGCGTCGGAGCCGGCGGTGCACCCCCGGTTGTAAGGCCGATGTTGAGGAGGCGGATGGCTGCGAATACCCCCAGTGCGATCAGGACAATACCTGCCAAGGCGATCATTACTCCTGTCCGGGTACGCGAGTTCAATGCATGCCTCCCTGGTTCATTGGTTTTGGAACGACGTCAGGGCCGTGGCCGGCTACCTGGTGAGAGAGATGATGTAGACCCCAAGGTCGAAACCGCCTGGATCTATCTCGTCGCCCGCGACATAGCCATCGACGAAGTAGCCTTCAATGGACTTGGTGTTCCCGTCCGCGCCGGACAACGCCTTCGCGGGGCAATACTCCGAGTTGCCTTTGGAAACGCAGGTTACTACGAATGGCGCCGTGCCAGCCACCCTGTAGAAGTCATGATTTCCCGTGGGGGCGCTGATCGGCTCCGCTGCCACTGGGTCATACGCCGGGCAGGACGACAGGGTGGCGGCGGTATAGTCCGTGCACACCGCATTGAAGACCGGAACGAGAGCCACGCTGTACTTGATGGCATGGGCCTGTATGTACCCAGACGTGGCCATACCGGTTTTCCCTGGGAGCCAGATCGGAGGGTCCAGCTCCTCCGAAAATCCATTCAACAATATGTCGATAAGATCCGCCATTCCGACTGTGCCTGGCAGCAGGAGCCAGCCTCGATCGGCTCCAGCCTCAACGTCCATGATTCCATCGCCATTGAAGTCGCACATGACCGTTCCGCCCTGGCCGTACTCGAGGCAAACCTGCTCGATCGGGAGGTTCTGGCCGTCCAGGATGAGGTAGCTCATGATCCCGCCGGCACCATCCGTGTACGTGCCGTGGTTCGCCCCATCACCCTCATCAAGCAGGTCTGCATCGAAATTGAAGTAGCCCAGCAGGATCTCGAATACGTCGAATGGGATCGGGTGGATGTCGCACGCGTCTGTCGAACCGCCCACCGGCGGTTGGCATGTCCACGCGATCGGCAGCATGCTCGTGGTTGAGCCGGGGATGAAACATCCCGCAGCAGCCTCGGCGCGCGCCATATCCGTGTCCTGGCCCAGAACCGCCGCGAAGAAAGAGGGTGTCTCCACCCTGGTCTGAACGACCACTTGCTCGTTTTCATCAATCGTGACACTCTCGACGGCGGTAGCTCCGTTCTCGGTGACCGCATACTGGTTCGCGATTGCCTGTATGTCGCTCAGGCTGCCGTTGTGCACGCACATCATCTGCGCGCCGGCCAGGGCGGCGGCGTCCGCCGCGGTCTGAGCGCCTCGGCGGTTCAGATAGATGCTGCCTCCGTCGATGATCAGCGCCAC
>JAZDHO010000242.1:0-10771 GCA_043805815.1 Chloroflexota bacterium | reverse complement strand
TGTCTTCAATCCTCTAGGTTAAGAACCCCTGCCCTCTCAAGACCCATAGTATTGAGCAGATGCACATATGCTGTTGAGCCGCCAACCGTTAGGTGCGAGGTTCACCTGTGCCTGCGGCAAGGTGCAGGCAAGTCCTCGGCGAGGAGCTTAGAGCCCTGCACGGGGCTTTTTGTTTGACGAGTACTGCGACCCGGATGCCCGCCGTCGTGCACCGAGTAGCGGCGGCCGGTGTTAGTCCTGGCACAGCGTCCTCTACAGTAGAGAGGAGAGGCCCCAAATGAAGCGAATCTCACTGTTAGTGCTATTGGCTACCCTGGGCATCAGCTCGGCTGCGTGCGGAGGCGGCGCGGGCGGGCCCGAGGGGGCTGGCGGGTACGGCAGCCCGGCCTACGACACGAACTTCCCCCTGCCAGCATCTGTCAGCAACTTCACCGAAACGGGTGACGATGCCATCAACTTCCGGACGAACATGAGCCTGGAAGACACCCTCGCGTTCTACCGGGCCGCCTTCGCTAAGGCCGGTCTCACCGAGCGAACGATCAACACCGCCGTCAGCGAGACGACCTTCAACCTCGTGTTCGATGGCGATTCGAGCGGAAAGGCGATCGTGGTTCAGGGGGTGGACCTCGGTGGCGGCACGACCAACGTGAACATCCGTTACGAAGACGTGTAAGGTCCCCGCTTCCCATCACATCCAGCACACGGCCGGCGAAGGTCGTCCCCGCCATGTGGCAGGGTGGCGTCCGCGCGGCTGGGTGCGTTTTCCCCGCAAGCAGGTTTGTTGCATCGAAGCAGCCCGATGACGGACTTTGCGAAACTTGGCAGAAAGATCACCCTGGTGCTCTTTGCGCAGCAGGGACTGGCATCCGCGGCCTTCATTGCCGCGGCCACCCTTAATGCCATCGTTGCGGCGGACCTGGCCGGAAGTGCCAGCCTGGCGGGGGTCCCCGCCGCTGCCTACCTCCTGGCCGGTGCATTTGCGGCGGGCGGCTGGGGAATCCTTAACGACACCATTGGGCGGCGCCGCGCCTTGGTGCTCGGCCTGCTCATCGGCGCGGTCGGCTCCGGTGTGGCATTCTTCGCCATCGCCGCACGCTCTTTCCTCGGCTTTCTTACGGGCATGCTGCTGATGGGTGTTGCCAACGCCGCGGTGCAGCTGGCGCGCTTTATCGCCGCGGAGGTCAATCTGCCGCAGGCGCGCGGCCGGGCCATCTCTCAGGTGGTGCTGGGCGGCACGGTGGGTTCCGTTATCGGACCCTTCGTTGCCGGGCCGGCCGGTCAATTCTTCAAGAACTTCGCAGGTGACGAGCTGGCGGGTGCGTATGCTGTCAGCTTGCTGCTCTTTCTTGTTGGGGCCGTGGTTGTGTTCATCGGACTCAGGCCTGATCCACGCGAGATCGGGCGCGGGCTGTCCGCCGCCTCGCCCTCGGCTTCGTTTCCCGCCAGTCCGCCCGCAACTCCTGTCTCCGGGCATGTCCGCAGCGCCAGGGAGATCTTTCGGCAGCCGGCAGCGGCCGTGGCGCTGACCGCCATGGTCGTGGGTCAGCTTGTCATGGTTCTGGTGATGGTGATCACCTCGCTGCATATGAAGGATCACCAGCATGCACTCGGTGCCATCTCCATAGTCATCTCGGCGCACACATTCGGCATGTACGCCTTTTCGGTCGTCTCGGGTCAGCTCGTGGATCGCTGGGGACGTGGTCCGGTCATTATGGCCGGCGCCGCCATGCTCGTCCTGGCGTGCGCAGCCGCCGCGGTTTCGCCCGACGTGCTTCCCTTGGGTGTGGCGCTCTTCTTCCTGGGCCTGGGCTGGAACTTCTGCTATGTGGGCGGCTCCACGCTCCTCGCGGATCAGCTTTCGCCGCACGAGCGCGCCCGCACTCAAGGCCTCAATGATCTGCTGGTCGGCCTGGCATCGGCGACGGGCAGCCTGTCCAGCGGCTTGATCTTTGCCGCCCTCGGGTACGCGGTCATGGCCTATGTAAGCGCTGCCCTCGCCCTGTTGCCGCTGCTCGTGACGGCGGCCTGGTATCGTGCTCGCCTCCGGGCGGCGCAGGCCGCTTCCTGATGGAATCGAAACCGCCGGCGAATTCGCCGGCGGTACTTTTCAGCGGAGTCAGCCGCAGATCAATCGCTCTTCTCGGCCGAGGGTGCTTCCTTGGTGGTCTTCGTCGCCTTTGAAGCCTCTGTCGTTTCGGTCTTCGCGGCCGGTGTGTCGCTGGCAGACGAGCGTCGGTGGTCGGTCGAATAGAAACCCGACCCCTTAAACACCACCCTTACCGGCGAGATCACCTTCTTGAGGGATTTCTTGCGGCATTCGGGGCAGATCTTGAGCGGCGCATCGGTGAAGGATTGTTGTCGTTCAAACTGCACTCCACACGAGCCGCATCGATAAGTATAGACAGGCATTCCTTGCTCCTCGCGGATCCTACGGCTAACGCCTAGGATTATAGCTTCTGGAGCCCATTGTGCATAGCCCCGGAAGCCCGGTGTTATAATTTTCATACAATCACCCTTGGGGAGTCCGGCCGGCGACGTCCCGCAGGGTCACCGACGGCGGACTTCGGCCAAGGGACCCGTTTTCTTGGCCTGGGAGGGCATGTGCTGAAGATCGAGATCGTCTATTGCGCGGTCTGACACTACACAGACCGGGCCGTGGGCCTGGCAGGTGAGCTCCTGAAGCAGTTTGAGCACCTGGTGGATACCATTACACTGGTTCCATCCGATGGCGGCCGCTTCGAAGTGACGGTGAACGACCGTCTCCTGTATTCCAAGCTCAAGACCAATCGCCACGTGCAGCCCGGCGAGGTTGTGGGTTTGATCAATAAGATGGTGGAAGGCTGATCGATGGCCAAGAAGGGCCGTGTATTCTCGGGCGCGCGCCCGACCGGGCGCCAACACCTCGGCAACTACCTCGGCGCCATCAAGAACTACGTGGCGCTGCAGGATGACTACGAGTGCGTCTATTGCATTGTGGATCTCCACGCGCTTACGACTGTCGAGGACACCGAGGATCTCAAGCAGAACACATTTGAGATGGCACTGGACTTCCTGGCCGCCGGGATCCGTCCGGCGGAATCGATCATGTTCGTGCAATCTCACGTGCCTGAGGTGACCGAACTCCACACGATCCTGTCGATGGTCACGCCCCTTGGCAAACTCACCGACCTGCCCACCTTCAAGGACATGGTCCGCCAGCATCCGGACAACGTGAACTACGGCCTGGTGGGCTATCCCGTGTTGATGACGGCGGACATTGCGCTCTACAAGAGTCACATCGTCCCTGTCGGCATTGACCAGGCGCCGCACCTTGAGGTCGCGCGCGAGATCGTGCGCAGCTTCAATTATCGCTTTGGCACGCATGTGCTCATCGAGCCCCAGATGAAGACCACCGAGACCCCGAAAGTCCTTGGGATCGACGGCAAGGAAAAGATGAGCAAGAGCCTGAATAATCACATCGAGCTGGCGGCCACGCCCGACGCGACCAAGGCGCGCGTGCTCGATATGGTGACGGACCCGGCGCGTGTCCGGCGCTCCGATCCCGGCAACCCGGATGTCTGCAATGTTTTCACCATGCACAAGGTGTTCTCGCCCCAGTCAGATATCGACATGGTCAACGTCGAGTGCCGCCGGGCCGGAATCGGCTGCGTTGAATGCAAGACCCTGTTTGCCAAGAACTTGAACCGGGACCTTGAGCCGTTCCGCCTGAGGCGGGCCGAGATCGCTGCCAAACCGGACGCCGTTAACGACGTGTTGAACGACGGGGCCAGGCGCGCTCGCACGATCGCGCAGCAGACGATGCAGGAAGTTCGGGCTGCGGTCGGCCTCCCATGATCTCTGCAGGCTCCTTTGTGAAGCCCGCCGCCGTGCAACTCTGCCGCCGCACCGCGTAGGCAGGCACGGCCCATGCGCGCCCTATTGCAGCGGGTGAGTGGTGCGAGCGTTAGCGTGGAAGGCAGGCGCATCTCGCACATCGGTCGGGGATTGCTCATTCTGCTGGGCATCGGGCACAGCGACAGCGAGGCGCAGGCCCGGTTCCTGGCAGAGAAGATCGCCAACCTGCGGGTGTTTGAGGATTCCGACGGCAAGACGAACCTCTCTCTTCTGGATGTCCACGGACAGGCTCTCATTGTTTCCCAATTCACGCTCTACGCCGATTCGAGCAAGGGGCGCCGGCCCTCATTCACCGACGCTGCCTCGCCGGCCGTCGCGGAGCCGTTGTTCGAAAAGTTCGCGGAAGTGCTGCGCGCTCAGGGCGTGCCCACCCAGACGGGCGCATTCGGCCAACACATGCAGGTCGAGATCCACAACGACGGCCCGGTGACCATCTGGCTGGAGCGCTAGCGGCCCCCTTTGACGGCCGTTTCGCGCTTGACTTAATCGTGCGTCGCGGTTATATTTCAGTTCCGTAGGATGCAAGTAGGTTTTCGTTGGGAGGGTGACGATGGCTCAAAGCAGAACTGCTTTGGGTCATTTTGTTTGACCGCCGATGAAAGACATACTACATCACTCAATTTGAGTTGCCATAGGAGGCAAAATGTCAGATCGTGTCGTCGGTACGGTCAAGTGGTTCAACGGTGATAAGGGTTACGGTTTCCTCGCTCGCGAGGGTGGCCCGGATGTCTTCGTTCACTACAGTTCGATCGAGGGCGAGGGTTTCCGCAATCTCCAGGAAGGCCAGAAGGTGGAATTCACCATCGAGAAGGGCCCCAAGGGATTGCAGGCGGCCAGCGTCCGACTCGTGTCGTAGAGTCTCAAAAACGACCGGAAAGCCTCGTCAATTGACGAGGCTTTTTTTGTTGCCTCCCGGCACCCACAGGCTAACGTCCAACTCCACTGCCATGGCGCCGGCCGCAAGCATCGCCCGCGCGTCATCGTTGGAGAAGACGCCGCCCCCACCGATGATCGGAAGGCCGATCTTCGAGGCCGCCCGCACGAGCTCCAGCGCCACCGGAAACAACGCGGGGCCAAAAAGCCTGCCGGCTATCGGGGTTCCTTCCCGGGCCAGCGCGCCGCGCGGGGCGGGGATGCTGAGTGCCGTTGCGCCGCGTTCAAGCACCTGCGGTCCGAGCCGCAAGAGTTGATCCGCCGGCAGGCTGACGATGACGGGCATTTCCCCCATACTCATCTCCACTGCCAGCACGATCAGATCGTCCGTCAGGAGCGGCGCGAAACCCAGTTCCACTGCCAGGATATTGTCCAGGCCCTCCAGGGCCCGAACCATGTCCTTGGTTTCCTCGGGTCGGTCGGCCATCAGGTGCACGATGATGGGCAGCGGCGCCTGCTCCCACGACCACCTGTGCTGCTGTATAACGCTGCGGAAGCCGGGATTGGGAAGCCCCGTATGGAGCAGAAAGCCGCCCGGGTATTCGACCAGAGCCGGGCTCTCTGCCGCGGCGCGCGGGCGCATGGAAACCGGATTGGTGATGAACGCGCCGAACCCATCCCACTCGACCGGGGCGCGCCGGTCCGGCCCAAAGCCGAGGCTGCCAGCCGCGTTCATGAGCTGCCTGCCGAATACCAGGTCCCTCTTTGGCATTCCAGTCCGCCTGCCCGCCGCCACAGAAACGCAATCTGGGCCAAGGGCCTTCAGTCAACTTCAGTGAAACGCCCGGGTTCCAAACGCCTTTCACACGCCGGAGGGCCCCTTCGGAGATCAGATTCGTATCATACTCGCGAATCGATCTCTTTGCCCCCGTCATGCGGCCGGTCGGATACAGGGATTGCGCGGGCCGCCGCCCAGACGCCGCTATCCTGGAACTGCTGCGGCCTCGATCGCCTGCAGCATCTCCTCGTTGGTCGCGAACTTGAACTCGGGCAGGCCGCGCTTCTCAGCTTTTGCCTGTTCCACAGACTCGAGTTTCTTCAGTTCGTCGGTGGTGATAACCGGTTTCGGCAATGCCCTCATCCGCGCAGCCAGGGCGGAGAGATCGGGTGTAACGAGAGGCATCGTCTGCAAGTACTGGGACACGGCCTTGGATGCCTGGGTCCCATCCTTGCGGGCATAGCCAACCAGGCCGTCGCTGGCCTGGCGCGACCACCCGCCCATGAACACATCGGGAATGGGCAAGCCGGTGGCCGGGTCAAAAGCTTCATAGGACCGGCCATCGATCGGAAAACGGGGCGTGGGATGCTTGACGAACTCGCTCGACTCCACCGGCAGACCAAAGGACTCGTCCACTTTGTCACCGATGGCGAAGATGACCGTTTCCACATCGAGCAGCCGCTTTTGCCCCGTGCCGCGCGCTTTGACCACGCCGTCCTTGAGAGCCAGCGTATTGTCTTCGATCTCCAGTTGGGTCAAGACGCCGTCCTTGCCGATCATCCGCGTGGGTGATGCCAGGAACTCGAATCTGAACCGTGTGTCCGAGGATCTCGGATCAGGCTTGGACAAGGCCTCGAGCACCTTCTGCCGCCCGACGTCCGAGTCCTGGTTGATGGACTGGAGTGAGGGCAACACACGCAGCAGTTCAGCCTCGAAGGCGTTTACGTCCAGGTTGGCGACGATGTGCTTCATCTCCTCCTTGGTGAAGTTCACCTCGCCGGGACCGCGGCGCACCACGCAGATGACCTCGTCCACCTTGATCTCTCGGATGAGGTAGCGGGCGATATCGATCATGACATTGCCGGCGCCAACGATGGCGCAGCGCTTCCCGAAGCGGAACTGGAGCTGGCTGAAGGGCGGCAGTTTGTTGTAGTAGTACACGACGTCCTTGGCGTGATAGACCCCCGTGAGCTCCTCGCCTGGCAAGCCCAGCCATTTGGTACCCTGCGCGCCGGCGGTCACCAGGATCACCTGAAATCCCAGGCCGCGCAAATCGTCGAGGCCGAGATCGCCGAGTGTCCCAATGGTGACATTTCCGTAATAGGTTATGCCGGCATTGCTCAGCACATGGTTGAATTGCTTGCGCAGTCCCTCTTTCATGTTGTGCTTGTCCGGATAGATCCCGTATTCGGCGAGCCCACCAGGCTTGATGTCGCGGTTGAAGAGCACAACGCGAGCGCCCTGAAGCGCCAACTCGCGCGCGCCGAACAATCCCGCCGGTCCCGCACCGATGACTGCGACATAATGCGATTGTTGCTGCGACACTGTTCCTCCTGGTGCCAGGCTGACAAAACGGGGCGATTATGTTGTTATTGGAGTGTCGACGCAAGCGAGAGCGCTGCTGCCGGGGATCAGGCCAATCCCACCCCACCGGGCTGCTGAGTTGGCATGCAAAGCCTGAATAATCTGCTTCCGCCATTGTACACAAAAGGCCGAGTTTTTTCTAGTGCCAGTTTTCACAATCACGTGCAACGCCGTGCAGTTGGGCCGTGTGCTAAGATTGGATTTCCGATGCCGAAGGAGGACCCATGACACTGCCGGATGACAAGCGCAGAAGGACCGCACGAGATCGATTCCGCAATATCTTGTCAGCGGAGCAAGAGGACGAGTCCGCTGCGGAGATGCGCAAGCCGCCGGTCGTGAACCTTCCGAAGGTCGGTGTGCTAGCGCCGGAGCAGATGCCCGAGTCGGCGTCCACTCCCGAAGCCCGTCGTCCCTTCCCGGTGGCGCTGTCTGCCTCGCGTTATCTGCCGACGTTTTGGACCGTGGGCGGCGTCCTCTCCGTCATTGCCAACCTGGTCCTGCTCATGATGCTGATCAGCGCCTGGCGCGGCATGGGGGCGCTGAATCCTGCGGGCTCCGGAGGGGGAGCACTTCTCGGCCTGTATGCCAGCCTCGAGCAGATGGATCAGGCCCACATCCGGACCACGATCCCGGTGCAGACGGACCTGGCGCTGGATGCTTCCGTGCCGGTGAAGACCTCGACCAATATCACGCTGGCGCGGGATGCGCGCATCCAGGGGGCCCACGTCACGATCGACACAGCCCTGTTCAATATCGACGCTCCGGCAAGTATCACGCTTCCGGCGGGGACATCTCTGGACGTCGCCCTCGACATGACTCTGCCCTTGCAGTCCAACATACCCATCGCGGTCGAACTGCCCGTGGACATTGCCGTGCGTGATACCGAACTGCACGCGGCCATCCGGGGTCTGCAGGATTCCCTCAGGCCGCTCCTGTGTGCGGCCTCCCCCGGGGCCGCGCTGCCGGACGGCGCGCCGGTGTGCCGGTAGTGGCTCGCCACTGCTCACAGAGCCGAGGCAGTATAATGCCGCCCTATGCCCAAGACCTACACTAAGACAAAACTCCCCAACGGCCTTACGGTCCTGCTGAAGGAGATCCATACCGCGCCGCTGATATCGCTCTGGGTGTGGTACCGCGTCGGTTCGCGTGACGAGGCGCCGCCTCTCACCGGCATCTCTCACCTCGTGGAGCATATGCAGTTCAAGGGGACGCGCCGTTTCCCTGCGGACGTCATGGACAAGGCGGTGGCCCGCGAGGGCGGGACACGCAACGCCTTCACCTTCCTCGATTGGACGACCTACTTCGAGACCATGCCGGCGCAGAAGATCGATCTTGGACTGCGGCTTGAGGCGGACCGCATGCTGCACAGTCTGTTCGATCCGCGCGAGCTGGCCTCCGAGCGCACGGTCGTGATCTCCGAGCGCGAGGGCCATGAGAACGAGCCCATGTTCCTGCTCAGCGAAGCGGTCCAGCATGCGGCGTTCCGGGTCCATCCATATCATCATGAGATCATCGGCGATATGGCCGATCTGCGGACGATGCAGCGCGACGACCTCTACCGCCATTATCGAAGCTACTATGTGCCCAACAACGCCATCGTGAGCGTGGCCGGCGACTTCGACTCCCGGGAAATGCTCGCCCGCATCCGCGCGTCCTTTGCCCGCATCCCCGCCGGCCCAACGCCGCCGCGCCTCAGCCGCGCGGAACCCGAACCTCGAGGGGAGTCACGGGTGACGGTGGAGGGCCCCGGTGAGACAGCCTATCTGCAGGTTGCATACCGCTTCCCGGCCGCTTCGCACCCGGACTTCTTTGCGCTTTCGGTATTGGACAGCCTGTTAGCCGGCCCGAGCAACCTGAACATGTTCGGCGGCGGCGGCATCTCAAACAAGACCTCGCGTTTGTATCGCGCCCTGGTTGACAAGCAGTTCGCGGTCGGATTCTCCGGCGGCTCGAACCTCACGGTCGACCCGTTCCTGTACTCGATCAGCATCACCCTGCATCCCAGGCGCAAACCCGAGCAGGCGCTGGGGGCCCTCGACCGCGAGATCGAGCGCATCCAGAACGAGGCCGTAGTGCCGGGTGAGATCGCACGCGCGATCAAGCAAGCCCGCGCCAACTTCGCCTACGGGACTGAGAACATCACCAATCAGGCGTTCTGGCTCGGCTATGCCGAGATGTTTGCGTCCTACGCATGGTTCGAGTCCTATGTGCAGAGACTGGCTGCTGTGACGGCACGAGACGTCCGTAGCGCGGCGCGCAAGTATCTGCAGCCGCGATCGAGGGTGGTCGGCGTGTACGTCCCAACCGGAAACGGCGCAGCCTCATGAGCGCACGTCGCAGAACACCAGCCGGGGTGTTGCGATCGTTGCCTGGCCCGGAAAATATTCATCGCGAAGTCCTTCCGAATGGGATCACGGTTCTGGCGCGCTCGAACTTCAGCAGCCCGTCGGCGACCATCAGCGGCTATATCAAGACCGGCAGCATGCTTGATTCCAATGCCAGGCTGGGGTTGGCGGATTTCACGGTCTCGGCACTGATGCGCGGCACGCGCCGGCATAGCTTCGACGCCTTGTACGGCACGCTGGAATCCGTGGGCGCGAACATGGGCTTTGACTCCGGTATGAATACTACAGGCTTTCACGGCCACGCCCTGGTCGAGGACCTGCCGCTGCTTGTGCGCTTGCTGTCTGAGGTGTTGCGCGAGCCTACGTTTCCGACCAGGGAGGTCGAGAAACTGCGGCATCACCTGCTCACCGGCCTGGCGATCCGCGCGCAGGACACCGCCGATATGGCAGACCTGCTCTTTGATGGCATCCTGTATCGCGGACATCCGTACGCGCGGCCGGAGGACGGCACCCCCCGGACCATCAAGGCCATCGAGCGCGAGGATCTCACGCGGTTCCATCGACGATCGTTCGGACCAGTGGGCATGGTAATCGTGGTGGTGGGCGCAGTCGAACCGAAGCGCGCCGCGGCGGTGGTCCGGCGCGCGCTGGGGTCGTGGAGGAATCCCGGTCAGGTCGAATGCGAGCCGCCGGCCGATCCGCCTCCCCTCCGGGCAACAACCAGGCGCCATCACAAGATCATTGGAAAGGCGCAGGCGGATATCATTATTGGGACCAATGGTCCGCGCCGCACAGATCCGCAATGGCTGGCGGCGTCGCTGGGGAATTCGGTGCTGGGCCAGTTTGGCATGATGGGGCGTGTGGGCAAGTCCTTGAGGGAAGAATCGGGGCTGGCGTACTATGCCTACTCCAATCTGAGTTCCGGCATGGGCCCCGGCGCGTGGACGGTGAGCGCAGGGGTCAATCCGGCCAATGTGGAAAGGGCCAGCGATCTCGTCATCCGCGAGCTGAGACGCTTCGTGGACAAGGGCGTGACGCGCGACGAACTGGCAGACAGCCAGGCCAACTTCGTCGGGAGGTTGCCGCTGTCGCTCGAGTCCAACGCCGGCGTCGCCAGCGCGCTGCTGAATATCGAACGTTACCAGCTTGGACTGGACTACTATCAGCGCTACGCTCAGAAGATCCAGGCCATTACCCGCACCCAGGTCCTCGATGCGGCGAGAAAATTCATCAATCCCCATCGTCTGGTCGTGGCGACGGCCGGACCGTAGGGCAGGGATGGGCCAGGCGTCGTGAT
>JAZDHO010000241.1:0-2801 GCA_043805815.1 Chloroflexota bacterium | reverse complement strand
TTCCCGCGCGACCTGGTGCTGGGACGGGCGCCGACTGATTTTGACCTGGTGGTGGAGGGGAGTGCAATCCAGCTGGCCAACAGGCTGGCGGCGAAATACGGCGGGCAGACCACGATTCATCGGAGGTTTGGCACGGCGAAGTGGCATTTGGATCGCACTGTGACACCCGGGTGGCCCGGCGGTGCGTCAACAGGCCGCCGACATGCTGACGTTCACCTCGACCTGATCTCGGCGCGCAGCGAGGTCTACCCGCGGCCGGCACAGCTGCCGCACATCCGCCTCGGAACGATTGCGGAGGATCTCCAACGCCGCGACTTCACGATCAATACGCTGGCGATTCGTCTGGACGGGAAGCACTTCGGCACGGTCCTGGACCCTCTGGGGGCGCTGGATGACGTGGAGCGCGGCGCGATCCGCGTGCTGCACGACAGGTCTTTCCGGGACGATCCAACGCGCATGTATCGCGCCGTACGTTATGAGAAACGCCTGGGATTCAAGATCACGCCGGAGACGCTTCGGCTCACAGCCGCTGCGCGCCGATGGGTCGGTCAGCTTTCCGCTCACCGCATTCGACAGGAGCTGGACCAGATCCTGGGGGAGGATCAAGCCGCGGCAATGTTGTCAAGATTGGGACGACTGGGTCTACTGAGCGCGGTTCATCGAGCGCTGCCGAACGACAACCGCGCTTTGCGGCGGTTGCGAATTGAGGAACAGGCACGCAGGGACGCGGCGGACACAAGGGGTAACGCCCGCGGACGAACGAAGCAGTGGCTCCTGTGGCTCATGGACCTGACACCGGTGCAGATTGCGTCTGTGCGCCAGAGGCTGCGTTTCGACAACAAGCTGACCGCGGAGCTGGTCGCCGCCTCTGAGTTGCGCAGAAATATCAGCAGGCTGATCAGGCTGCGACCAAGCAGGCTGACGCAGCGCCTGCGGAAGCTGCCCTTGGTGGCCGTGGAGACCGTGCACGGGGCACTTCCGCCGGGGAAGCCAAGGCGCGTGCTTGCGGAATACCTCACGAACTGGCGGCACATACGGCCTCGGGCGACCGGCATTGACCTGAGGGCCCTCGGCATCCCGCCCGGACCGGCTTATCGGTCGATTCTTGAAGAGTTGCGAGCTGCATGGATCGACGGCACGATCAAGAGTGCCGCCGAGGAGCGGCTCCAAGTTGAGAAGTACGTGAGGCAGCTCAGGCGCGCAGGCGTTCGCGCAACCGTCAAACCGCCCAAGCGACGGAACGAGTGAGGGCCGTAGACAGGTCTTTGGATTGATTTTCTCGAGCATCTGTTCTATAATGACGCGCATGACGGAACCCTCAGCGGTTCGCATGGGGGCACGGGACGCAGCGACGCTACCCTATCGCCTGCGGGAGAACTTCTTAACGGCAGGAGAGATCGGCCTCTATCGTGCCCTCAGTGACATGACCAAGGGGCGCTACGTCATTTTCACCAAGGTGGCGTTGAATGAGATCTTCCTCATTGTTCGGCCCAATGAGAACGTGCATTACTTCAACAAGCTCTTTCGGAAGTACGTGGATTTCCTGCTGTGCAGCCCGGAGACGCTCAAGCCACACGCAGGCGTCGAGCTTGTGCGCGCTTCTCCACAAGGCGGCGTGCGCGACGCGGATCAATTCATGGAGGACCTATTCCTCGGGGCCGGATTGCCGCTGGTCCAGATCCGCGCGGCCGATCGATTCGCTATCCCTGACCTGCTCACATCGTTCCAGCAGGCGTTTGCCCGTGTGAAGCAGGGGGAGGGACGAGCCGCCGGCATCTCCCAAGACTCGGTCCCAATGTGCCCAGTCTGTGGAAAGATGATGGTCTTGCGGACCCAGCGCGGCGGACGAGCCGAGGGCAGGCTGTTCTACGGCTGCATCGATAATCCGACCTGCCCCGGGCGCGTCGCCGTTAGGTAGAACGGGCATTTCGCCCGGCGGGAGATGGGGGGAGATCAGGCGTAGTGACGCTTCAATTCCGAAGCGTACTTCAGGCCAACCGAGTGTTTGTTCTGGTGCAGCCATTCCGAGAGCCGTGTTGCGCCGCGCGGCGGCTCGGAGGAAACAAGGAGATTCGCCATGAGGCCGTCAATCTCGTGAGGTGTAAGCAGGACATCTCCGAAGATGAGGCCCAAGGCGCGCGCGGCAAGCAACACCAACCTCGGGTGGACCGGGATCAACAATCGCCGGCAGTTGATCGTCGCGCCAATGAGCTGCACCAACTCCCTGAAACTGAGGACCTCGCTCCCTACAGCGTCGTTTACATAGCTGTCCTTGCGGTACACAGCGTCCTCGACCATGGCAGCCAGGTCGTCCACGTACACCGGCTGCAGTCGGTAGCTGCCGTCGCCAGCGATCATGAAGACAGGAAAGCGCCGCAGGAGGAAGGCTACATTGTTGATCAGAATGTCCTCTGTTCCGAAGAGGACCGTCGGCCGTAGGATCGCGTACGAAAGCCCAGAATCGATAACGGTCTGCTCATTGGCCGCCTTGCCCCAGAAGTACGGCAGCGGGGACGCCAGTGAAGGATTGGTGATGCTGATGTGAATCAGCCTCCGCACGCCCGCTGTTGATGCCGCTTCGATCAGTCGACACGTATTCTCGACGGCGCGTGCCTGTGTGTTTCGGCCACGGTCGAATCGGATCCAGTAGGTGTTGATAAGGACTTGGGCGGACCTGAGGGAACTCACAAGCCGGCGTTGATCGCTGAAATCCAACGGGAGGACCTCGACCGGCTGATCAAAGGGGTTGGCGCGATCGGGGTGGCCCGTAAGGCTTGCCACTTGCTCGCCCCGGCGCAACA
>JAZDHO010000240.1:0-6648 GCA_043805815.1 Chloroflexota bacterium | reverse complement strand
AGTATAACCAGGCGGCCTGTTCCCTGGCGACCTCTGTGGGGTTTTTTGCTTTTCTCCTGATCGTCCCTCTTGCAATTCTTGTTCTCCCCGCAAATTGCGGGGCCAAGGACTGGCCGACCAAGCCGATTACGCTGATTGTCCCTTGGACTGCCGGCGGTGGCACAGACCGCGCAGCCCGATTCCTGGCTCCCAAGCTCTCCAAGATATTGGATGTTCCGATTTCGGTGGTCAACAAACCAGGCGCCAGCGGAATCATCGGTACCCTCGAAGCCGTCAAATCCGCACCCGATGGGTACACCCTGCTGATGGACTGCAACGGCGGCAGTTCGATCCAGCATGCCTGGGCCAAGGATTTGCCCTACAAGGTGGAGGAGAGGACCTACATAGCCCGGGCCGTTTTTACCCCCATGGGCTTTATCGTTCCCGCCAGTTCCCCCTGGAAAACCATCGAAGACCTGGTGAATGCCATCCGGACCGACCCCACCAGCATCAGTTTCGCGGTGGGGGCGGGGGCGCCGGATGTTCCAATCAACCAGTTCCTGGCCGCCCTGATGGCCAAGGGTGTGGATGTTTCGAAGACCCGCCCTGTCACATTTAAGGGTAGCTGAGAGATCTATCCCGCCATTGCAGGCGGACACGTATCATGCTCTGTCGCCGCCCCCGGCGGGGTCAACGCGCTCATCAGCGCCGGAAAGATTCGAGTCCTGGCCATGACCTCAGCCGAACGCTACAAGGGCTGGCCGAATGTCCCCACCATGGCCGAAGCTGGATTCCCCTCGGTAACCGGTCTTTTCTGGGCATCACTTGGCGGCCCTCCCGGCTTACTCGCAAATATCGTCAAGATCCTGGATGACGCCGTCAGAGAAACCCTGAAAGACCCCGATGTCATCGTCAGTCTCGATAAGATGGATTTTTTCCCGTTCTACCTGTCCCGGGACGAACACCGGAAGTTCGTCTTGGCCGAAGGGGAAGCCATCAAGGCCCTGAAACTAAAATAGATCTTTTCCATGGCGATCTTTGTTGCGGGGAGAGGCTAAGAAAGCATGCCTTCCCCACAATCGAGGACCCCGCAAACGGAGCAGCCTTCAATCGCGACGTGTGCGAGCCGTATAACCACTGAACCGGCTTTCTCGTAATCCTGTTTTTCAGGACGAACTACTTACATTGCAAGAGGTCAATACATTGGAACATAACTTTGGAGAGATGAAAGGCGATTCCGGCCCCGGCATGCTGGCCGGAGTGCGCGTAATCGAAATTGCGGATGAGCGGGCGGAATACGCGGGATTGCTGCTCGCCGGGCTCGGCGCGGAAGTGCTCAAGATCGAGCCGCCGGAGGGCAACGCGACACGGCGAATAGGACCGTTTCTGGATGACAAGCCCGGTTTGGAACGCTCGCTGTTCTTCTGGAATTACAATCGAAACAAGAAATCTGTGCTGCTGGATCTGCGCGAGGCCTCTGCGCGCAACCATCTGTTACGCCTCCTGGAGGGTGCAGACGTGCTGCTGGATTCCAGCTGCGGCGCTCTCAACGAGGTGTTGAGATTGGATCGTGCAGCACTGAATGATCGCTTTCCGGCGCTGGTGACGGCGCGCATGACACCGTTCGGTGACGACGGACCCTGGAAGGACTTCAAGGGCTCAGACCTGATCCATCTGGCACTCGGCGGCGTGATGATGAATTGCGGCTACGATCCCAACCCAAACCTCCAGTACGATCTGCCGCCGATCGCACCGCAGATTTGGCACGCCTATCATATCGCCGGTGAGCAGTTGGCAATCGGCATCATCGCCGCACTGATCAGCCGGTATCGGACCGGGCAGGGGCAGGACGTTTCAGTAGCAGTGCATGAGGCGGTGTCGAAGAATACCGAGCAAGATGTCATGTTTTGGGTGATGCGCCGCGTTCCGCTTTGGCGGCTCACCCATCGGCACGCGTTTGAGACACCGAGCCATTCCCCCAAGATCTGCCACACCAAGGACGGACGCTGGTATATCACGCACACCATGGGTGCGCGTGACCAGAAGAGCCTGGTGCCGTTGCTGGCGAAATATGGCATGCAGGCCGATCTGCAGATGCAGCCGCCACCACCAGACGCAGACCTGCCGGCGCGCCACATTCCCGGCTCGGCCGCCGGCAACGAGACGCAGGCGCATGTGCTGGACGTGATCCAGCGCTTCATCCGCGCCTGGACCTATGCCGACATGCCATGGCAGGAGGCGCAGGACGCCGGTCTGATATGGGCGCCAGTCCGCAAGCCGCATGAAAATGCGCTTGATGAGCACTGGTTGAAGCGCAAGAGCTTCGCCGATGTCTATCATCCGGAGCATGGTCGCAGCTTTTGCTATCCTACCAGCAAGTGGCTTGCCACGGCAACAAGCTGGCAGGTGGGCCGCCGCCCTCCATCGCTGGGCGAGGACACACAGGCAGTTCTGGATGAGGCCATTCGACGGCCGGGCGTACCGGAGAAGCCGCGCTGCGAGATTAACCTCAAGGTATCGGCCCTGCACAACAAGCCGTTCCCGCTGCAGGGCGTGAAGATACTGGACTTCGCCTGGTTCTTAGGCTCCGCCGGTGGCACACGCTTTCTTGCCGCGATGGGCGCAGAAAGCTACAAGGTGGAGTGGAAGGACAATCCCGACACGCGTCTGGCGGCAATGGCGCCGGTCGGCGGGCGTGCGGCGCGCGAGGCTGCAACCGGCCCGCTGCCCGGGGTGAAAGATCACGACATGGGCGGGCAGTTCAACAACAAAAATGCAGGCAAGCGGGGCATTTCGCTGAATATCCGCCATCCAAAGGGATTGCAGATCGCCAAGGATCTGGTTCGCATCTGCGATGTGGTGGCCGAGGGATTCTCGCCCGGTGTTTTGCAGCGGCTCGGCCTTGGCTACGACGTGATGAAGAAGATCCGGCCGGATGTCATCTACATTCAGCAATCCGGCATGGGCTCATACGGCACCTATGGCCGCATACGCACGCTTGGACCGGTGGCCGCGGCGTTCGCCGGGCAGGGCGATATGTCGGGCCTCCCGGAGCCGGCGATGCCGACCGGGTGGGGCTACTCCTACCTGGATTGGATGGGCGCCTACGGCTATGCGCTGGCGCTCCTCGGCGCCCTCTACCACCGCGAGCGCACCGGCGAAGGACAGATGATCGACGCGTCACAGTGCGAGTCGGGTCTTTTTCTGACAGGCACTTCGGTCCTCGACTGGTCGGCGAACGGGCGAGTGTGGCAGCGGTACGGCAACCGTTCTCCTTACATGCCGGCCGCGCCGCATGGCGCCTATCGCTGCTCCGGAACGGATCGCTGGATCGCCATCGCTTGCTTCACGGACGAAGAATGGCGAGGCTTGGCACAGGTGGCGGGCCAGGCGGCGTGGCTGGATGACAGGCGTTTCACAACCTTGACGGACAGAATGGCGCAGCAGGATGCGCTGGACGCGCTGGTCGGGGACTGGACGAGCAGGCAGGACGCGTTCGATTGCATGATGGCACTGCAGCGCGCCGGTGTCCCGGCAGGTGTGTGCCAGAACGCCGAGGATCGCTGCACCCATGACCCGCAGCTGCGGCATCTGAAATGGTTAACGGAGGTTACCGGCACGAAGATCGGACGCTGGCCTGTTTACGAGCTGCCGATGAAATTCACGAGGACGCCCGCCTATATCGGAGGTCCGATCGATCGCGGTGCGCCGGGCTACGGAGAAGACAATATGTGGCTGCTGACCGAGCTGCTCGGCATGACGCCGTCGCAGGTCGAACAACTGAAGGAGGAGAATGTCATATGAGCGAATTTTCCCATCTCAAGAACCGGACGGCGGTAATCGGGGTCAGCAACACCGCCTATGGTAATTTCCCGCATGTCGACGAATACGGACTCGCCGCCGAATCCTTTTGCAAGGCGGTCCAGGATTGCGGGATCAACAAGAACGATGTCGACGGCCTGCTGGTCTGCCGGATCCCTTTTTACGGCCGCATGGCAGAGGTCCTTGGCATTGACCCCCGCTGGACCCTGACCCTGCCGGCGCACGGACGCATGTCCGGTATCGGCATCATCGAGGCAGCGCTTGCGCTCGCTACAGGGCAGTGTAAGTATGTCGCATTGCTCTACGCCAATATCGGCCGCTCACGCCGGGTGAACTACGGCGGCGATGAGATGCCCGGCGTGTGGGACCCTTTCGGCTTCACCTCCCCGGGTGGCGGGCATGCGTTGGCCTTTCAGCGGCATATGCAGCGGTTCGGCACAACCACACGCCAGTTGGCAGAGGTGTCGGTCGCCATCCGCCACAATGCCTGTCTGAACCCCGATGCGGTGATGCAGAAACCGATCACCATCGAGGACCATGAAACCGCACGCTTCATCGTCGCGCCGCTGCGTCTGCTGGATTACTGTCTGATCAACGATGGCGCGGTCTGCATCATCATGACCACGGCCGACCGCGCAAAGGATTTCCGCAAGAAACCGGTGTTGGTTTCCGGCTTCGGGGCAAAGGAATCTTTCATTCACTCATCGATCAAGAATTTCGACATCGATTTCTGGTACCCGGCGGTAAAAACAGCCAGCGATGAGGCCCACGCCATGGCCGGCATATCCCATGGCGATATCGATGCGCTGATGGCCTACGACAATTTCAGCCCCTCCGTCCTGTTCAACCTGGAGGGGGTGGGATTCTGTAAGCAGGGGGAAGCCGGAAGCTTTGTCGAGGGCAGCACCCTGAAGGTCGGCGGCCAGTTGCCGACGAACACCGATGGCGGGCATCTGTCGAATTCCTACATGCAGGGTTGGGCGCTCAATGTGGAAGCGGTACGCCAGATCCGCGGCGAATGCGGCGCTCGCCAGGTGGCCGACTGTGAAGTGGTGCAATACACCCAGGCCACACCCTGCACCCGATCCATCATCTACACCCGCAGCTGAGGAGGAAACCTATGAGCTACAATAAGCCATTGCCTAAAATCGACCCGCTGATCAAGCCCTTCTGGGACAATGCCGCGGAGGGGAAGCTCGTTGTACAGTCATGTAAAGCCTGCGGCGACAACCATTTTCCACCGTCGCCGGTCTGCCCGCAGTGCCTGTCGACCGATCAGGACTGGGTGCAGGTCAGCGGACGCGGCACACTGGAATCCTGGGTCGATTTCCATCGCGCCTATTGGGACGGATTCAAGGAAGATCTGCCCTACCGGGTATGCCTGGTGCGTCTGGAAGAAGGGCCGGTAGTGATCAGCAATCTCATCGGCGATTCCGCAAACGCCAGGATGGGCGCGAAGCTGGAAGTGGTGTTTGACGCCGTGACGGAGCAGGTGACCTTGCCGAAATTCAAGATGGCATGAAGCGAGTCAGCACAGGGGGATGTCAAATCACCTATGCCGCACGGCATGCCCGGCTGTTGAGGAGGGGCCTCGTCGCCCCTGTTTCGTCTCACGGGAGGGAATTCAATGAGTAAATCGCCGTCTGCATCGCTCGCCGAGTCGATACTCGAATCACAGGAACCACATGCAGTGCCGACGCGGCCTGCTTTCCATATCCCACCCGGGGCATGCGATTCGCACGCCCACATCTTTGGTTCGGCTGACCAATACCCGCTCGATCCGCTGCGAACCTTCAATCCACCCAAGGTCGGCATCGATGACTATCGACGCATGCTTGACGCCCTTGGCCTTCAGCGCGCGGTCATCGTTCACTCGGGTGCATATGGGACCGACGTGTCGGCGACGCGCGACGCGTTGCTGGCATCAAAAGGGGCATGGCGTGGTATCGCACTGGTGGATCGCACGGTCACTGAAGATGCTTTGCACAATATGCACACGGTCGGCTTTCGTGGCGTACGTTTTAACTTCATTTTCGGCCATGCAAACGTCGAGGAGGATGTGCAGGCCATTGCTCGCCGGATCGCGCCATTCGACTGGCATATCCAGCTTCTTGTCGACGCCCGCTATCTGCCGGATATCCTGCCTATGGTGAAACGCCTGCCGGTAACGGTCGTCATCGATCACATGGGACGCATGCCGACATCGGCCGGGATCAACAACCCCGGCTTCCAGTCCTTGCTGAAACTGTTGCAAGAACGGCGCTGCTGGTGCAAGCTGTCGGGTGCAAACCGCATGGGTGATCCGACCCCGCCCTACGATAGCGTCAGGCCGTTCGCCCAGGCGCTGGTCGATGCAGCCGCGGATCGGATCGTGTGGGGTACCGACTGGCCGCATGTTCGTGAGCCCGGCGCGATTCCTAATGACGGCGATTTGCTGAATCTGCTGGGGCAATGGGTCCCTGACGAAAATCTGAGAAATGCCATCCTCAGCGACAACCCGGCGCGTCTGTATGGGTTTGCCCCGGCTTCCCACGGGGGTGTGCCATGACGCCATCGGCCAGTGAGAAAATCGCGGTGTTCGTGACCAACTTCGACGCCACTGCCGTCACCGATGCCGCGCGCCACGTTGTTGCCCGAGCGCTATACGACACTCTCGCCGTAGCCGTGGCCGGGGTGCACGAACCCGCCTCGCGCGTGATGCTGGATTACGCGCGAGGCCAAAGCGGGCCGCACATGGCGTCGGTGTGGGCAACCGGTGATCGCCTGCCGGTGGAGTTGGCCGCGCTCGTCAATGGGACGATGGCCCACGCGCTCGATTTCGACGATGTTGCATCGCCGCTGCGTGGT
>JAZDHO010000239.1:0-2175 GCA_043805815.1 Chloroflexota bacterium | reverse complement strand
CGGTGGTGGTACCCGCCTGAGCCCTCTCACCTCACCCCCGCAGGGCGGGACTCAGGCCCCGGCCCCTCTCCTAGTGATGTTCCCCTAGCGTAACGTTTGAACAAGCAGTGGCCGAATCATTCAAATCGGCACAAAAACGTCATTCCTGAACAGCGGCAGCGGCGGTTGAAACGCCGATCCCTGTCCGATCCGAAGTTCTACCCCTGCATAGGGGCTGAGTTCATCGAACCTTAACAACAGATTGCCTTCAGCTTGCCGAAAGATCAGCGCTGCGGTGTTCGCGGCGACGCGGACCATCTGCTTGACCGACGTCTGACGCCGGTCAAAGGGTGCCTTGGCCTGAAACGGTTGCTCGTGCAACCAGACAGCAGCCCACCGGACCAGATTGGCAGCAAGAACAGCGAACTCTTCCTGGATGGCTATGCCAGCGGCTGAGCGCACCTTCAGGTGATGCATCTCGAAGACGCCCTTGCCCTCCTTGACCCCAGCCTCGATCGTCTGCCGACCATTGTAGAAGTTGAACCAAGCTGGCAAGTCACGCGTGACGGTCTGCGGTCCATAGTGGACGAGGGTGGCATGGCGCTCTTTCTGGCCGGTGTAGAAGTGTTCCAGGCCGACATCCAAGGGATAGGGACAGAACTGCAGCTTCAGGCCTGACCAAGCCACCATCTCGGCGTTGTCGCCCACGCGCGTCCATTCCGTTTGGGCCGTGACCCGCCGCCGTAGCGCACCGGTCACCTTGTCGCTGATGGCCTTGCCGTAGACCTCGTAGCCCATCTCAATCAGCCAGGCAAGATTCTCGCCGCTGCCAAAGCCGCCATCCAGGCGGAAGATAGCGCGGACCGGCGCCCGATTGCGCTGGTTCTCTACGACAAAGTGGGCTAAGCGGGCCTCGAGGGCGGCCAGTGCGCACTGCAGCAGTCGTACCTTCTCGATCTGGCACTCGACGGCCTGGCGTGCAGGCTCGATCTCCTGCGCTCGCCGGTGCAAACGCCGCCAACAGACGGCGACTTGGTGCCGGGCCTTGCCCAGTTGGCTGTAAGGGCGCAGGACCTGCTTGGGCGCACCATCCCGTTCGACCACGCGGGCAACCTCGGCCAGGGCATGGTGCCATGCTTCTGTCGCTATTTGCATCCCCTAGGGGCCTCGAGCCGCTTCGAGTTGTGCTTGCCGATCATCGCGTCGTCGCAGAGCTTCCCGGAGCTCAGCCCGCTGGTGCTCAAGCCGCTCCGTCAGTAAGCCGGTACGCCGCAGGGGCCGCACGCCGGTACGCGCTTCGGCGGCCCGGACCAGGGCAGCGGCCTGGTGACAGGATACGGTATCGCCAGGATGAGGCGTGACCGACAGCCACTGCCGCCCATAGGTCGGGCTGTGGAAACTGACCAGCGCCGCCTGGTAACCCAAGTGGATGGCATCGTCCATCCAGCCGAAGGCCGCTCCTGGGTAGGTCGTGCTGTTGTTGGACACCGGGCGGCCGGTCAGGTCCCCGTCATAGACCAGGACGCCGGTCTCGCGCAGCGCCAGCACGACTTCCCGGTCGATGAACGGGCGGCTGACTTGTGCGATGACCTCCCGAACGGACTCCACGCTGTCTGCGGTGCAGGCCTGTAGCGTACGACTGACCCCGCTGTAGTCCGCCCAGGCTGGTTGGCCCCAGGCGTCGGCCACCGCTTGATCCTGATCAAGGGGGTGGGGCCCACAACTGATGTCCTGGAGATAAGCACACCCGCCCAGGATGGCGACCAGAAACTCAAGCAGCTTGGCTTGCGGCGCATGGTCCCGCGCACGTTGCGGGATGGACACCTTCTCCAACCCCTGAACCAGGCCGATCTGGCGGGCAAACATGCCCCAGGGCACCAACATCGCATGATTTGTCCGTCTGATCTTGGGTTCATCGTCGCTGACTGGCAGTAGACTCATCGTGACCTCCCCGTCGTGAAGTAGCCACGACCAGTCTAGCTGAGGACTCTCTGTTGGTAAAGTGCAGATTATTGCCGGTTTGGAACGATTCCGACTCTGATTGCACAATCGTTAGGCTAGAACGTGCGCCGTCCCATCATTCCAGGGAAGCGCTTCGATGCATCGCCGCCAGAGGTTCCGCCCCGGCGGCCGCTGCCACCACGTCCATCGGACGTAGGCTCGCCGCTCTCTTCATCACAAGTGAAGGGATAGGCC
>JAZDHO010000238.1:0-9227 GCA_043805815.1 Chloroflexota bacterium | reverse complement strand
CGCCTTCGCCCGCGCCCGCGCCCTCGCCGAAGCCCTCGCCCGCGCCGAAGCCCGACATTACTTCACCTCGTGCGCGGCGAACGTCGCCACGCACTCAGCCGAGCAATCATGGACAGCCTTCACGTCGAGGAGCAGGGTGCTTTTGATCGGCGCCCCAATCTTGCTCTGCGCTGCCTTCGGGCCGCAGAGCCCGTGTGCGGCCAGGCTTGTGATCCCACCATTTCGCCCGTACCAATATCGGATATTCCGCGCGTCGTAGAGCCTCGCCGACTTGGTGGCGACGATCTCCTCGTCGGATGCGATCACGCGCCCAAACCAGAGGCCCCACGGGCCGTTGCCAACGATGACCCAGCGCCCACCGATGGGCGGCGAGGCCAGCACGTATTTCTCTCCGTCGATTATGATCTCTTTCATCTTGTCTCCGCCCGGTACGAGGCCCCGGACTGGCGCTGGTCCTGTTGGCCCGGACGGGTCCGCGATGAGGTGCCCGGCCGGGGACGTGCCTACTGCGCGGGCAGTTCGACGGGCGGCGGCTCGGGCGCCTGCGCCTTGGGCTTGCGGCCACGCTTGGCGCCGGTTGCGGCCTTGGCCTTGACCTTCGGCGTCTTGCCCTTGACGACGACGTAGCCGAGCAGGTCGGACACCTCTTCCAGCAGCTCCGCGTCCGTGATCTCGGTCTCGCCCTTGAACAGCATGCGCCCGCCGATGGTGGCGGGAAGGCGATACGCCGACAGGTTCATTTCCTTGGCCAGCTCCAGGTTCAACTGCTTCTCGCTCATTTTCCTTGCTCCAGTGTTTTGAGGCCGCGGCGGATCAAGTCTTCCGTGGCCTGATTGAGGCTCTGGCTCGCCCGAGAATCCTTCGGCGCGCGCCGTTGCCATGCCTTGATCTCGCGCCAAAGCTCCGGCGCAAGTGCAATCCCTCGGCTGATTTTGGGCTGCTTCGTTGCCATGACAGTTTATATATGTCAGGCGCGCGGGGAATGCAAGCAGAAAAATGCAAGATGTTGCAGAAAAATGCTTGACTCCTAATTTCGCCTGAACTATAAATGGAATTGCCAGGAAGGAGCCGCCCATCATGAAATCCAATTTTATCCCACCGATTCCCGCCCCGGCCCGGCGCCGGTCCTTCCTGGCAGTCGGCCCTGTCCGCTGGGCCGGGCGCGGGATTTTTCGACGAGGAGTGACCATGATCGACACGAGCAAAGAGCACCTGGCCGCGGTGCTGGGGCAGTTGCTTCAGCACCTGGACAACGAGCAGTACACGGCCACGCGCGAGATGATTGAGGCTGGCAAGCTGCACAAGTGGGCAGAGGGGCAGAACGCGGAAAACTGGCACGTTGCCATGTCCAGCATCCAGCGCCAGATCGCGGGCCTGCTGACCGGCGATGATCGCATCCTGCGCACGACGAAGATCACGGCGCTGATCGGCGAGCTGCGAGAGGCCGCGGGCCTGGACCCGAATGGCGACGATTGGCCCGAGTGACTTCATCCCCTGGGCGATGGCCCGGGGCCGAACTGGTAGCGATGATCGTTTTACCACCCGCAGCCGCGGAATGGTCTGCGCGCACGGGTCCGGCAGCGGCAGGTAGGTAGTAGGCCCCGGGCGCCGGCGGGGCGTTTTTTTAGAGCGAGGGCGTGATCCTGATGACTGCTGACAAGTTGGCTGAACGACACTACGCGCTGAAATTGGCAGAGGGACTGAAGCCTAGTTCTCAATGCCTGACATTATATGTAAAGCACTCAAGCTCAAGCCCGTCTGATAGCAACTGGCTGATTCCGTTCTCGGTGGCATGGACAGGCGGAAGTTGCACGCAACACCAAGGGAAAGTCCGAAACATCATTTTCAACCTGGAGCAACAAATCCTTGCTGCGCTTCAGACCGCGCATGACGAAATGTTGCACCTGGCTCTCGACGAGGAGGGAGCATGATCACGAAAAAGCAGGCCCTGATGCTGGGCGCAAACATGGCCGGCGTGAAGTGGGTCAGCAACGGCCACTGGATTGCGCGCTGCGATGATATCCCTCCTGGCCTGGCTCCGCTAAAGTCGAGCACAGGGGGAGCGGCGGCGGATTTTTTCACAGGCCCACTGGTTGATCTGGCCATGGACTCGATCCAAGAGCCGCATGTTCTGGCCGGGCCGGAGATCAAAACTTCCTGCGACGCATGCGACGGCTCTGGCGAGGTGGAATGCCCCCATTGCGAGTATGAGAACCCCTGCAGGAAGTGCAACGGCAAAGGGGCGTTCACCGTTTGCGACCCTCCTGCTAGTGGTGGCCAGCGCTATTACCGGCGCCCCGATGGCTGGCGAGTCCTGTGCAATGACTTGTGGGCAACGGTGCTTCTCGGCGGCCAGGTAAAGCAGGCTGCTAACGATCCACTAGGCCCGCTGTTGGCATTCGAGGAGGACGGGCAACCAAGCGCGGCAGTCATGCCGCTGAAGGAGTAGAAATGGACTTGACATCATGCCTAAACGTCCTCCGGCCCCGGACCTGGCGCGCGTACCAGGCCCAGCTCATGGCCCGCAAGCACCTGCGCGAATGGTTCCGCGGCCTGGACTGCGCCTATGCGCCGCGCAACGGACGCGCTGGCTGGTCCTGCTCGCGCTGCGGGGCCGGCGAGATCGCCCACTGGCCGCTCGGGCGCCGGTTCCTGGCGTGGTGGGGGTTCTAGCCGTGACCGAGCGCCAGCAGCAGGTGCGCGATTGCCTCGGGCTCTACCCACGCGGAATGTCCGCGCGGGAGTTGGCGGAGCGGTGCCAGGTGAGCGCGCAGGCTGTCAGCGCTGTGCTGCGAGATTTGGTCATCGCCCACGAGGCGCATTCTGTGCGGGGCTATCCGATCCGCTGGTTCGCCGGGCCGCGGGTAGTAGAGGGCGCCGGGTCCGAGCCACCTGTAGCGCACCCGATTGCGGCGCGCGGGCCGGGCAGGTGCTGCACCTATTACCCGGCGCCTGGACCTGGACGGGCGCAGCGAAGGCATAGCATTCTGTGCAGCTTGTGCGCGGATAAAGCGGGTGGCCTGGAGGTGGGAAATGAGAAGAATAACGATCAACATCGACGACAACATCACTGATCTGGATGCTGTTCACGCAGTAATGATCGTTGTGAATGGCGGTCGCATTAGCAAAGACAAGACCTGCTATTGCTATTTAACTACATTGCGCGGTGGAGTCAGCGTCGCAGCCGGCCTAACCAAAGCCGGCAACGACATTTTCACAGTAATCGAGAAAAAATGACCACGCCACGAACCAGCCGCGAGCCAGTGCCCCACACCTGCGCTGCGCTCGACGCGATCCAGCGCCTGCTAGACGAGGTGCGCAGCGCGAATGATGCGTTGAGGGCATGGGGGAACGAAGAGGCCGACGAGGCAGATAGGCTGCGCGCTGCGATGGGCGAGGTGCTGGCCATCTTCGAGGATCGAGAACGGTATGTGATGATGGGGCCGCGCGGCGCGCTAGAAGGCGCTGCGATTATCAGACGGGCTCTTTCTATAGAGAGCGAGGAGCAGAAATGAAAATCTACTACTCTGCGACCGGCGCTGAAACCAAGCTGGCGCTTCGTCGCTGCGCATTGCCCGGGGTGAACCTGATCCACGGCGCGGCTGAGCGCATCTGGGATGCGTGCGTGGCCCAGGAATCCGCCGTCTCTGCGCGGCTTACAGAGGCCACGGACCAGGGATTTTCGGACGTGCCGCTTGGGATTGCCGCGCTGCGCTGGGGCCTGGCCGCTATCATCGGACACGTCGCATTTCTGGCGACTGACCGCCTGGAGACGCTGGCCCTACGGCTTGACCCAGCAACGAAACACTGGACCGACGAACAGGGCCGCCACTGGATGAGCCCGGGAGAGAGACGATGAGCCACACCCCAAAGATAGACCGAATCGAGGATGATGGTTCGCGTGTGCCGATGGTCCTGGTCCCGGCCGCGCAGTCGTGCGCAGCGAGGGACAAGGCGATCAAGTATATGATCCGGAGGATTATCGAGGATCCAAACGTCCACTACTACTGCGGATACGGGACGGAGGTTTTCCACCTAGTTTCCTTGGCCGCGGCTGAAATGCAAGGCCGGCCGCCGGAAGATGTCGAGGCTGAATTCCGCGCGGCATGCGATGGGATTGGGGAGCCCGACGTGGAACGGCTGCGCCGGGAACTGGGGGAGGTTTCCAGATGACCACCACGAAGAAGGCCGCGCTTGAGGCGCTGGGAAACATTATCGTGAGGCTGCCTCCCGGTGACCTGGAGTTGATCCACTACTATCTCGACACCATCCGCGCGGCTCTCCAGCCGACGGCGGTTGAGCGGGTGCTGGAGATGGGCGGCGGTATTTGGATGAACGCATGCCAGTGCGATACATGCAAAGCAGAGGGATCCAGAAGTAAATGGCGGTGCGAATTAGAGCAGCAAGGGCATCGCCGCGGCCCCACGCCCGAGGCCGCGGCGCAGGCTGCGCTCGATGCGATGGCCACGAAATGAGCGGCCACCGCGGCACCCCGGCCAGCCACAAGTCCAAGAACCGCGGCGAGGCGCACGGGCGCGCTGTGCTGACCGAGGAGCAGGCGCGATGGGCGCTGACCTGCGGGCTATCGTGCGTCGCGTGCGGGCGCGTGCTTGGCGTGTCGCACCAGCATATCAGCGATATCCGGCGTGGGCGCCGGTGGAGGCACATCTAAATGTCCTACGGACTAGCAGAAGGCGCAGCACCGACGGTGGACCGTGCCGCACTGCACGATTGCCTGCCGTACATGCTTTGCCCGTGCTGCGATGCGCTAGTACTGGCGCAGGGCGCGGTCATAAGACACAACACGGACTGCGAAGAATTCCATATGGCGTTTTCGTGTCCGCGCTGCGAGGCTGAGTGGAGTTTTATGATGCTGCTTTATCCAGCGGTTGCCGACTACTGCGCAGCGACCTAGCGCCAGCCGGGGCCTGGTTCCGGCGAATGGAGGATGAGACGATGAACATCAAGGGTATGGACAAAGCGAGGATCCTGAAAGCTCTCTACAACCGCTCGCAACCCATCGGCATGGGGATGCTGCATTTTACGCCCACGCCGATGACCACGGAGGATGCACAGAAGATCATCGACGAGGGCAGCCTTTATTTCGACTACCTCAAGGGGCGGGTAATGAAGTTTTCGCTGGCCGGCGATGACATGCGAACCGACCTGTACAACCGAGACAACGGGAATGGTGCGGCAGAGCGTGCCATTGCGGAAGAGTTCAAACAGGACTAGCTCCGCCCGGCATCATATTGCCAGCGCCGGCAAGATGATCAGCGCGCCTCTTGCAGTCCCACAGGCGCCATGATGCGGCGCAGCTCCTACCCGGCGGCCCAGCCGGTGCGCTCGACCAGCTCCAGAAATTCCTGCCAGAAATCGGCCAGCACAACGGGCGTATGACCAGCGGCCAGCAGCGCCTCTACCATGGCAAAATCAGTTTCCCGCCCCCACTTGCCATCTTGCACTACTGGCGGCCCCGGCAGAACGTATTTCAGCGCGGCCTGCACGAAACGAATGCACCGCGGCGACCGGGGCGCGAACCCGACGGGCATGCTCATGTCGCAGTGCCAGTGGTCATCGTGTTTCGGGTCTGCCCATCGCCCGCGGACCCAGCCGAAGTGCATGCGCAGCCCGGCCTCAATGGCCAGGTAGCGGGGGAACCTGATCGGGTTGCTGGCCTGGGCAAAAATGCGTTCTCCGTCTGGCCACCACAAACCGTCTAGGTCGAAGGCGATCCCGCGGCGATGGGTGTTGCGAGCGCTGCCCTTGTCCACCTGAAAACCGGCGGTGACCAGGATCTCGGGGCGGCCCATGGGGCAGACTGCGGCCAGGTGATCAATCCAGTCCGCAAGCCGGTCGCGGAACTCCGGCGTCGAGCGCACCGTGCGGGGGCCTTTCCCGCGCGTCGCGTAGTGGTAGGGCGGCGAGAGCCGATCATAATGGATTGGCACGTCGGCTATGGATTGGTAGCTGATTAGGTCAGGCATGGCCTACGCACTCCTCTGCAAATTGTGCTATTGACTGCGCCTCTTCGACGATGCCGGCCATCTGCTCATCATTGGGCGGTCCATACCCCCGATCAATGCGTCGGGCTACCAGGAGTGCCACCGCTGCCCCGTAGACTGCCAGGATGCGCGCGGTTGAGTCCCTTGTATTAATCAGGCATTCAGGTGCGTCAGGCATGGCGCGCCTTCCACCAGGGGGTGAACTCGATCATCATGTTCGCCTCTCGGAGCAAGCGTTGCTCGCGCCGCTTCTGGTCCCGCCTCCGTCGCCGGGCGAGCTTCCCGGGGCGCAGGCAAGAGGGCAGCGGTAGTGGGATTGTTACGATGCCATCGTTCCATGCTGTTGCGACAGAAATTGCGCTCCGGTAGAGAGCAATGGCCCCGACTAGATCTGTCTTGTCGTCAGGCATGGCTCTACCTCACATTGCACCGGCGAGGGCGGCGGCCGGCGCGGTTCCTCCCGCCCGAGGGGTGCGGCTAATCGTGCGGCTGGACAGGAGCAGGGTTTGCCCCGCCCGGCGTGGTAAAACCGATGGGCCGCGGGGCCGCGTCAACGTCAAGCAGCTTCACGCCGCTCGCCTGCACCTCCAGCCGGTAGCGAACGAGGTCGGGCTCGGTACGGAATGCCTTGATCACAGTGGCCTGGATAGCTTCAGGCGCCGGCACCGTATCAGCCGCGGCCCAGCCGTCCATGGCCCGGCCCAGGGCGCCTGTGCCCCACGAGCAGCCCAGCTTGACCAGTGTGCTGCATGTCTCCCCGCCCCACTGCTCGCAGGCCAGGGCGGCGATGTAGCAGGCCGCGCTCGAGGTCGTCTTGACCGCGCTCGACGTGTCGGTGCGGCTCCAGCTCGCGCACCCCCCACTCAGGCCCGCGGCGAGGAGCAGGGGCAGGAGCACAGGGAGCAGCACGGATCCGGGCGGTAGCGTCTGACTAGATGTGGTCTTATCCTGCGTCACCAGTTCAACCGGCAACTCGGCCAGCGCGAATTCAGAGGTGCCCACCGTGAAGGTCTGGCTCCCGCTCTTGGCCAGGCCCCGGCTCACCGAGTAGCCGAGCGCACCCAGCACCGCGGCCACAATCCCCGCGATCTTCGGCCATGGTCCCTCGGTGGGGATCAGGCCGCTGGACATGGCCGCGCCGAGCGCCACCGCGAAGATGCTCATCCAAAATTCTGTGGAGCGATAACCAGGCTTAATTGTTGGCATTGACTTTTCTCCTGTTTTGGCTAGAGTTGAAAAATGGAAAAGAGAATAGCAAGAAACGCTGCAAATTACGCAAAGAACGCCGGAATGCTTGTTCCGCCAAAGGTATGCCAATGCTGCAACGAGGCATCGAAAGTTGAGATGCACCACGAGGATTACAGCAAACCGCTTTTCGTCCTATGGGTTTGCAGATCATGCCATGACACATTGAGTCGTAGCGCACGAATTGAATCGAACAAGGCAGGGCGAAAATATTTTGATCCCTGTGCGTGCGGTCGTCCGGCAAGGGCGCGCGGGATGTGCCTCGGATGCTACGCACGATGGAGGGAGCGCGTTTTTCTCGCAACATGTAAATACCCAGGGTGCAACCGCAATGAGCACACGCGGGGTCTTTGCAGCAAACACCGACAGGACAAAAATGCCCTGGCAGTTTATGGACTTCCGAAAAAGAAGCCTGGGCCATCTACCTAACGCCTGCCTTGATGTTCATTTTCCAGCTCCTTTTTTGCGCCGGCTACCAGCGCGGCATGTGCAGGTGGTGGATATTCAGGTTGCCGGTGAGCCAGAGCAGCAGCAACACCAACAGGATAATCCCCAGCGGGGACCAGCTTGGATAGCCCCAGCGGGCCTGGCCCCAGGCCCCACCACCGAGAGCGAGCACCAGCAAGATGATAAGCAGGATGGTCAGCATGGGCTATTTCCCGTCGCAGGCGATTGCCGCGTTAGCGTTCATGACGGCCTCCCGCACCTTGCGGATCGCCACCGTCTGATCCGCGCAGCTCGGCGTGTTGGCGGCGATGGTCAGCGCCAGCGCCTTTCCCGCGTCTCGGATCGCGGCATACAGTTCCGGCTGCCCCGGGCGAGGGGCGTGGTAGGTAAACCAGTTCTCGATCTTCTTTTCCATGCTGTCGTCCATTTTATTCATTCCTCCTCGGCCCGCGGGCCAACAGTTAAGCATTGCTGAACAGTTGCAAAATCCGCAATGGTTCCTCGCCCCTGGTTAGCCCTTGCGCGTGTTCCATGCTGCCGCGGCCTGTTCGTGGGTATCGCCAGGTGCCTCAGGCTGTGCCGGGCACTTTTCGGCGACGCAATGGGCGAAGAGTGTTTCTCCTGACCAGTTTCGATCCCACTTCGCCTTGCACCCGCAGAACGGGCAGGGCTTCAGTTCCGGTCGTTTCTTCCTGGGCATGGCTCAGTCCTCCTGATAGGTGACGGTGATGATGATCTGCCCGGCCGCGGTAACCACGTCATGGCAGCTCTTGACCACGCGCCCCGGGTCGCTGACAAAGACCTGCTCGCGCGGGCGCGGCTGCGCGGGGACGTGCTGGCCGGCGCAGTGCGGGCAGGACTCATGGTGGACGTGGTTGCCGTGCTCGTGATCTTGGATCATGGTCGCTCCTTCGATATATCAGTTATTCCACATATTCATGTCGCGTAATTTGCGCTGTACGGTATCCAGCCAGTAGCAAGGCGCTTCCGGGCCGAGAAGCCCGGTCAATTGCCGATACAGCAACGCACAATCCGGGCACCACATATTTGACCCGCCTTTCATCCAGCGTTCACGCTTGCAGTTCTGGCACACTTTTACGCCGTCATCCGGGTGCGGCCACCAGCGCCGAGGAACGGCTAGGCAAAGCGTCATGAAGCGGAAGTGCGCTGCATCTGGGCACCACCATCTGGCCGGTTTCCATGATCGCGCGTGCCGGTCTGGCAGACGCAGGACAATGCCGAATGGAAAACGGATATTGATCATGGTTGTGCCTTCGTGGCATCATACTGCATCGTCGCGCTGACCACCTGCTGCGGCGGGCGCGAGTCGTGCTCGTAGCTGTGGGCGAGGATCTTTGCTAGGCAGCGAGCGTGGTGCAGGTCGGCGCGCAGCCGCTGGTTCTCGGCGCGCAGCCGGGAATTCTCTGCGGACACTTCCAGCGTAGCGCCCTCGCAGCAAAGTTCGACGAGCCGCCCGACGGCAGACGCGCGGGACGAGCCGGAGAGCCAGGTCGCCTCGCCGCCGAGTCT
>JAZDHO010000237.1:0-3746 GCA_043805815.1 Chloroflexota bacterium | reverse complement strand
TGGCTTTCGGATCCGAGCCTGCGCTCGGCGGGTTTCATCGCCTTGTACACGGCGTTCTTCGTATTTGTGTACCTTACCCTTCACGCATTCGGGCATATTCTCCAAGAGGACTCGGAGAGACGCTGATGCCCGCAATGATCCTCATCCGCGGCGCCGGCGATCTGGCCAGTGGCGTGGCTCTGCGCCTGTTCCGCGCCGGCCTCAACGTCGTGATGACGGAACTGCCACAGCCACTGGCGGTCAGGCGCACGGTGTCCTTCGCCGAGGCGATCTACGAGGGGCAGGCCACTGTGGAGGCTGTTGTGGGGCACAGGGTTGAGGATCCCACGGACACACTCAAGGTCCTCAATGTCCTTTCCGCCCATCAGATCCCCGTGGTCATCGACCCGGACTGCACCGCCTCCGGCCATCTGCACCCATTGGTCATCGTGGATGGACGCATGGCCAAGCAGCCGCCTGAACCGCTACAACACTCGGCACGCATGTACATTGGTCTTGGCCCGGGCTTCGTCGCTCCCGTGAATTGCCACGCCGTGATCGAAACGGAACGCGGACACTCCATGGGGCGCGTGATCCTGCAGGGCACGGCACTCCGGGACACCGCCAGGCCAGACGGCGACTGGCGCCGCGTGTTGCGTTCACCCTCCGAAGGCGTGCTGGAGTCTCAAGCCCGAATCGGCCAGCACTTTCAGCAGGGCGACGTGATCGCCTCCGTGAACGCCGTGCCGGTTGTCGCGCCCTTCGCGGGCATACTCCGCGGTCTGTTGCGGCCCGGTCTGCTTGCCCACGACGGCATGAAAGTTGGCGACATTGACGCCCGGGACGATCCGGAGATCTGCAGACTTGTGTCGGACAAATCCCTGGCCGTCGGCGGCGGCGTACTGGAGGCGATGCTGGCGCGACCCGAGGTCCGAGGCAAGCTATGGGCCTGACACTCGCAACGGCCCTGCGACTGCTGCCCAGGGCGGGCGCCGCGCACGCGGATGATGGCAGACTGAGTTCCAGTATTGCGTTCGTTGGCGCGGGCGGCAAGACCACGGGCATGTTCATCCTCGCCCGTGAATTGCCTATGCCCACCCTCGTCACCTGCACAACTCACCTGGGCGCGTGGCAGTTGATGGAAGTCGACCGGCATATCGTCACCGAATCAGTCGCCGATCTGGTCGGACTCGGAGGCGGAAAAGTTACCGTCGTTACCGGACCGCTCGGCACCGATCAACGCATGTCGGCTGCGACTCCGGAAGTGCTGAACAGGCTGCGCCTGGAGTCCCTGCGACACGGTTGGCCTCTGTTGATCGAGGCAGACGGCGCCCACAAGAAACCTCTGAAGGCCCCGCGGCAGGACGAACCGCAACTGCCGTCGTTTGCGGAGGTGGTTGTCGTTACTGCGGGCATGAGCGGCCTGGGCAGGAAATTGGACAACGAGTCAGTGCACCGGCCGGACATCTATGCGCAGCTGTCCGGCCTTGGGCCGAATGCAAGGATTACCGGGGACGCCATCAGCGGTGTGCTCATGCATACGCGCGGCGGCCTTAAGGGCATTCCGCCACGGGCCAGGCGGATCGCGTTGCTCAACCAGGCGGACACACCTGTACTTCAAGCCGAGGCCCGCAGGATCGCACGCTCCCTCGAGAGTTACTACGACGCAATCGTGATCTCGACGCTCCGACGCGGCACAGTCCACGCGGTCCACGAGCCCTGCGCCGGCATTGTGCTGGCAGCAGGCGGCGCCACGCGTTTTGGTAAACCGAAGCAGCTTCTGGCATGGCGGGGAGAGCCACTGGTACGTGTAGCAGCGCACGCGGCAATCAAGTCCGGGCTCTCGCCCGTCATCGTGGTCACGGGAGCAAGCGCGGAGCAAGTAGAGTCGGCCGTCGCCGACCTACCCGCGCTCATGGCAAGGAATGAGCAGTGGCAGGACGGCCAGGCCTCTTCCATCCGGGTGGGGTTGGACGCATGTCCGCCCTCGACCGGATCGGCAGTGTTCCTGCTGGCCGATCAGCCGCTCATCACGCCAGAGGTGATCCAAGCCTTGGTCGAGGCGCATGCCTCGGAGCCGGTTGTCATTGTGGTGCCACTGGTCCACGGTGATCGCCGCGGCAATCCGGTCCTGTTCGATCGCGAGACCTTTGCAGATCTGCGGGCGCTGCGCGGCGACGTCGGCGGGCGCGCGATCTTCCCCAATCATCGAGTGCACTACGTCCCCTGGCACGACGACAGCATCGATCGTGATATTGACACCCAGGAGGACTACCGCAGGCTGCGGGAAGGCGATCTGCCGTGATAACGGCGACAATCCTGGCGGCAGGTCTTTCACACAGAATGGGTAAGCCGAAGATGGCACTGCCGTGGGCCGGGACAACGGTGCTTGGCCGGGTGCTCCTAGTGGTCAGGGCCGCTGGAGTCGAGGACTTGCTGGTTGTCACGGGCGCCGCGCGGGAGGCAGTCGAGGCCATCTGCCTTGGGGCCGGCGTGCGCACGGTGCCAAACCCCGACTACGAGTCCGGAGAAATGCTGTCCTCACTGCAGATCGCCTTGCGGAACCTGCCTCCCGCTTCGCGAGCGGCGCTCGTCGTGCTCGGAGATCAGCCGAGCATCCAGGAGTCGGTTGTGGACGCAGTGATCCGCAGTCACACCGAATCCGGCGCCTCGCTGGTGGTGCCGAGCTATCAGCGCCGCCGCGGCCACCCTTGGTTGGTCGGGCGGGAGTGGTGGGCCGAGATTCTCGAGATGCAGCCGACGGAGACGCCCCGGGATTTTCTGAACCGTCACAGCAGCGCGATCCACTACGTACAAACTGGATCAGCCTCCATCCTCCAAGACATCGACACGCCGGAGGAGTACTTGAAATCAAGGCCCTAGGGTGCCAATTTGAGCAGGGGGGGAAGCCTGAGGCGCGTGTGCATGGTGACAGACTGGAACGAGATGGTCCAGGAGATCGGCCATGCCATAGGGGAGGTCTACGAGGCCCATACTGCAGCCGAATCCCTTGGGCAGTCAGCCTGTCACGAGGCTCTCGAGGTGCTGCGCAGGTAAGTAAAAGGGAGTCCGAGGAGAATTTGAAGTGGCGGCAGACGGTGCCGGACAACGAAGGGGCGCCCGCGATGAATGAGCTCATAGATCCACGCAGCAAGCCGTATTCGGGCGACGGGCCAGACCATCGGAGGGCGCCGCGCATGACCCCGCGAGCGAGGGCGAGACTGACGACGCATTCCCCGGGCACCAGGCCCCAGTCCTATTTGAATTCGCAGTAGTAGCAGTTGGTCTGGCGCAGCCCAAAACCCATCCGCACGTAGAGGCGATTCGCCGCCTCGCGCCGCGGATTCGAGGTCAGGGAAACGCCGCGCGCCCCCCTTTGTCTGGCTACCTCCATCAAGTGTCTCATCAGCGACTCGCCTACACCCAGCCCGCGTGAGTCCTGATCCACGACCACGTCTTCAATGACCGCGCGGGTGCCCGTGGGCGCACGGTAGATGGCCAGGCAACCGACGCCCACGATCTGACCTGGCGCGTCGGGCTCGCGCGCGATCAGGAGGACACTCGAGTCGCTCATCAGGATGGAGTCGAGGTCATCCGCGCGAGGTGGCGGGCTGTTGTCCGTCAGTTGAGGGATGAGCCGGTTGAACGCCTCGAGGAGCTCCGGAGTGACCACAACCACGCGCTCAATGACCATGTCGCCGCTCCATAATCGGTCTGCCGATCCGCGGCAGACCAGGCGCGAGGCTAGGAGGCCTTGGCCAGCCCCA
>JAZDHO010000236.1:0-5385 GCA_043805815.1 Chloroflexota bacterium | reverse complement strand
GATGACGGCCCAGGGGCCCATTTCGTGATCTGAGTCCCCACGTGGGCCTGGGCTCCGGGGAGCCAAACGTAGATACCCTCGGGCTCCGTGCTCGTGGCAGCCGGATCTCTCCGCGTTGCCTGATCACCCTCAGGCGCGCCGGCCGGAGTTGCTGGGTCTCCTGCGCCGTCGGCCGGTAGCTGTTCTGCCACCGGTTCGCTTGACTCCGCGAAATTGCGTGATCTGTCGAGATCACTAGATCGCTTTGTTTCCGGGAACATCGGTACTCCTCGTGCATTTGCCTGCAGTCCTCGCACTACGGACCCCCCAAGCCTTCATGCGGCGAGTGCAGGATTGATGCCCGCCCGGCTGGAGAGTATCCGGGCGGCACTTGATTCAACTGCAAGCCCGGAAAACGCGTCCGCGTATCCGCTGGCTCAGGAACTTTGCACAGCCTTCTTACCGGCCTGGGCGGCCGCGGACACGCGTTCCAGTTGGTCCGCCAACAGCTCCTGGCCCTGATGCTTCAATTCTTCAGCTTTCTGGCGTCCACCCGCGGCGAGCTTAGTGGTACTCGAGCGCACCTGCTCCATGGCGTCATCCACCATCCCTGTGGTGCGATCGCGCAATTCGATGCCTTTTTTCCTGATCTGCATCCGGGTATCTCTTCCGGATTGCGGTGCCAGCAACAGCATCGCGGCCGCGCCGGCCGCGGCGCCGATCAACAGTCCAGCAAGAACGCTCCCCATGCTGCTGCCGTTCTGGTAGTCCGATCCTTGATTGTGAGTAACCATTGTGTCTTCTCCTTGTCGATTGCTTGTGTTGGGAGCTGGCTGCGACCGGTCGTACTGGATTCGCAGTACCACTCACCTGCCTGGGTACTGCCTGCGGCGTCGATCGCCGAGATATACACCCGCTTGTTCTTGCTGCTCATCCGTGAGCTGGACTAGAGCTGCCAGCCAATCCAGGATGCGCCCCAGCACCTGCAAACTGCTCAGCCAGCCCTCGCGTCTCGGCGCGCTGGAGCCGGGGCCTGCCTGGGAAAACGGATTGTCCATCTCTGTCTCCAGGGTCTATGGCGTGATATTGCGCTCGCTGGTCGTCGTTTGAGTGGTGCCAACGACCGCCCCGCGAGGGCGGTAGAACAGCAACCAGACCATTCTCTCGGCAGCCCACCCGATCAGGCCATAGATCAGCATGGCAAACATGGAGGAAAGTTCGAGCTCCATGTTGCCGGCCATCGGCGAGCCGACCATTCCGGTGAAGGGGAAGAGGAAGAGGTTGGTGAACCCGTAGATAAGCGCCACGATCGGGCTGTCAGGATTGGCTCCGATCAGCTTCAGGCCGATGCGCAGCGCGATAAGGGCCTCCAGCACGCCAAGCAACAGCCAGATCAATTGCGTGGCCTTGAAGGTCAAGATTCGCCGCTCGCGTTCAGGTTCTTGTTGCGAGGACGTCACTTCTGAGACTCTTGTGTTGTTTGTCATTTCGACCTTTCGCGTAGTTTGGGGTGGGATGCCGGCGGAACGCAGCTTCGTGCTGCCGCCGGGGCAAACAGGCCGGCTGCCTTGCCCCCCCTCTGCCCCCTGGCATCTCGGGGCGGGCGTCGCAGCCGGCCTGGCATTTTCAGCCGGCTTTCAATCCTTGCCGGCGGTCTGGGCAACCATCCGCGACACTAGCGGCGGATCTGCTTGTAGATCCACAGCAGTACGACGGAACCAAGCAGGGTGACCAGCATGGTCGGCAGGGTGATCGCATCGTTGATCGTTCCGATGCCCAAGAGAGGGCTGATGAAATAACCGGCAAGGAAAGCGCCAACAACGCCCACGACAATATCAAGCAGTAAGCCCTGCTGCGAATTCGTTCTCATGATCCTGCTGGCGACGTAGCCGACTATCGCACCGGCAATGAGGTAAATAATGAGGTTCATGTTGTTCTCCTTTGTACGTGGTTTCAGATGCACGGTTACCCGTGTTTGGTTGATGGACCTGTCCTCCTATGGGCGGAGGCAGGCCTGCGATGCCGCTTCATCTACTTGACTGCGGTGGGTTCGGTCTTGCTCTTCAAGTTGCCCTCGAACTCCGTCACGCGCCTCTCGATCTCGTCGGCTGCCCGTTCGCGGGTGTAGCCATACTTCTCCTGAAGCAGGCCGGCGAGGACGTCCAGCTTGCCGGCGGCGCGGTCCAGGTCGTCGTCGGTGAGTTTTCCCCACCACGCCTTGGCCTCCCCTCGGATCTGTTTCCATTTGCCTTCGAATACATCCTTGTTCATGGCTCGAGTCTCCGTATGTTACGAAAAGGTCGCCCCAGTTTGCGCCGGCGCTCAGGGCAGCCAGATGCGCCGGTTTCTTGAGTCCTATCAGCAGCGCCTGGGCCTACTTGAGCGCAACGCTAGCGACGGCGGTTCGCAAATGATCGGCCAGGCGTTCGGGCGTCTCGCTCTTGCTGATGAACGCGTCGGCGCCGGCGGAGAGTGCGGCCTGGTGACGTGCATCCAGGTGGCTGATGAGGACAATGACCAGCGCGGCCGGGCAGGCCTGTCGGAGTTCGCCCAGCGCCTCAGCGGACGAGCCGGGAAGCAGATCCCAATCCACCAATAGGATGTCGGTGCGGCTGGTCGGCGCCTGAGACAACGCGGTCGCCCAATCCGCCGCTTCGCCCACTACTTCCATCTCTAGATCAAGCAACAGTAAGCGAAGGGCGGAACGCTCCTCGGGCCTGGCATCGGCCAAAAATACGCGGGTCATGCATTCATCCTACGCTAGTTAATCCCCGGACGCATCCTGCGCTCGGGGAGTGTTGCTCTCCGCCACTTGGGGGAGAGGCCGTGAGGATGCAGCCGGGAACAACCCAACCGGCCGACAAAAATTGGGCTATTGCAGGAACAGCAATGCCCTGACGGTGGTGCAGTACGCCGATGTCGATGCAATCGTCCAGCAGCTGTAGTACGTGAAGATGATCAGCCCGATGAGCAGGATCACCAGGAATCCGCCGATATTGCGGAACAGCTTGGAGATGGCCAGCAGGATGACGGCGCCCCCCAGCGACACCAGCAGGGCTGGGAGGCTGAAGTTGCCCTGGTTGATGGTGCTGACGTTGAACAGCGGGCTGAGCAGGTAGCCTCCCACGAACGCGCCGACGATGCCCACAACAATGTCGGCGATGGTGCCCTGCCGGCTGTTCGTCCGCATGATGATGCTGGCGACCCAACCGATCAAGGCGCCTGTGATGATCCATATGAGGAAGTTCAGCATTTTTCTCTCCTAAGCGCGCGGCCCGTCTTCGCGTGCCGGGCACGAGTACATGGATTGCACCGAGGGTGCAGGCACAAAGGCCACACCATCCCGGGACACATCCATTGGACGATGTCCACCGCCATCCGTCAGCCTGGGGAAGCGACACTGCAGTTCCGGGCGAGGGAAGACGGCTTTCAGGCGGTTCGACGGATGCCTGGCAGGCACCAAGGCGCTCTCGAGACAAGTGGTACGCTGAGGATCCAGGGCGCGGCTCGTTGATGCCGCGACACACTCAGGCGGGACCACAAGAGCGCCCCACGGCTCAATCAGTCTTCGACCGCGAACGTGACCTTCAACTGGACGCGGTATTCCTTGATCTGCCCCTGGTCGTCCAGTTTGACCTGCTGACTTTGGACCCAGGCGGACTTCAGGTTCCTGAGCGTCTTGTGGGCGCGGGCGACACCCACCTTTATGGCATCATCAAAACTCTTCGGCGAAGAGGCCAGGATCTCACTCACTTTTGCGACGGACATGGGATCGACTCCTTCTATCAGGTATGTGTGGCGATTCAGGTGGTGCTACGACGTGAGGAAAACGTATGTGCCGAGCGCCGCGAACGGCAGGAGCAGTATGAACAGTTTCGGTGCACAGCTGCCCTTCTTGCTGGCTTCGGCCAGCTTGTCTGCTTCGACCCGCTGGCGGTAATCGCTTGCCTCGGAAGCTTGATCTCGATTCGCTTGCTGGACCTTCTGGTGGTAGCCGCTTGAGTCGGAAGCTTGATCTCGACTCGCTCGGCCCTTCTGGCGGTAATCGCTTGCGTCGGAACCTTGATCTCGATTCGCTCGGCGACGCCGGGCTTGCCTTGCAGATGCCTTCTCTGAACTGCGGTTTTCTGATTTTCCGGCCATTGCTCTCCTTTCGTCGTTCCGTCTCATGTTACTTTAGCGGCTTCCTGGACGCATCCATCGCCCGGGGAGTCTGCATCTAGGCCACTTGGGGGAGATTCGGATACTCAGCCCCGGGCGCACGTGAGAGCAAGCAGAGAGACGGATGCCCCCGTCCGCCTCTCTGCTTGTAAGCCTGCTCAGATCGGGCAGCAGAGCTATGGGGTCGGGCAACCGCCATCCGGCACCGGGATGATATCGCCCGCATGCTTGTCATGACCGTTCAAGCCATTGACGCTCACTATGATCTCGTTATAGGGGTTCTTCGCGCTGCTGGTAGCGTGGCAGATCGTGATCTTGCCCTCGCTGGCACCCGCACCTGCAGGGACGGGGCCGGTGGGGCAACCGCCGTCGGGCACCGGGAAGAGATCGCCTTCGTGCGTGCCGTGACCATTCAGGCCGTTCACGCTGACTGTGATCTCATCGTACGGATTGGCTTCGTCGGTGGTGGCGTGGCAGATCAGGATCGTGGCATTGGTGACTACGACCGGGCTTGATGGACAACCGCCGGCTGGCGCCGGCGGGAAGTCGTTCGGATGCCCCAGGTGCAGGCTGGCGTCGGTACCGGTGATAGCGATCAATTCGTAGGGGTTCGACTCATCGCCGGTGACATGGCACAGCGTCGCCGGGTAACCAGGGGTGCAGGCCGCAAGCACGGCGAGCCCAAGAATCTGGGCCGCTGCCAGGAGTCTGCCGGTGGTCCTGCTGCGCACGTTCATTTTGTACTCCTTTTGAATTGTGGTCAGAATCAAAGAAGCTCGGGAGCCTTGCTTGGATGAGGGATCGATGGACATCTCCACCTTCCTGGCGGTGCCCTCCCGGATGCAGCGGATGTCCTTGTTACGCCGGTCAGTCAGATGCCCCAAATGTGGAAAGCGTGCGGATCCAGACCCAATTCTAAGATGTAAACTCCCCAGCCGCATCAGTCGGCTGGGGAGTCTGCATCTAGGTCACCTGGGGGAGGTGCAAGCGGTCAGGGTACGATACGGTTGCGCAGGGCGAGGGTTACGGCTTCAGTGCGACTCGCAACACCCAACTTGGAAAGAATATTGCTGACGTGGGATTTAGCCGTGGATGGACTCACAATCAGCCTTCCGGCGATCTGTGAATTGGTGAGCCCCTCGATCATCAGGCCGAGCACTTCGCGCTCGCGTTCGGTGAGATCAAGACCCGGCGCTGGCGGCTGATTGGACGTCTGCACCAGGGACTGGGCGGCTTCCGGGGAGA
>JAZDHO010000235.1:0-30596 GCA_043805815.1 Chloroflexota bacterium | reverse complement strand
GCGACGTAGGCGAGGCGGTTTTTGTGAGCGTCAGCTGCATGATGCGGTTCGCCGCCACCGTGGCCGTCGCCTGGTTGGAGTTAACGCCAGCTTGGGCGGTGGCGGTTCCCTGGTTCAGGATTAGACCCGCATCCATGTCGGCCTGGGTGTAGCCGGAGTAGGTCCGGGTGCAGCTGTTCGTCGCGGTCGACGCCAGCGACGCAAGGCACGAGTAGTTGATTGCGCCACGGGTGTCCGAGACCTTCAGGTTCGACATCGAAACCGCCTTGCGGTTGGTCAGGGTGTAGGTGTATGTTATCGGCTCACCCAAGGAGGACACACTGGGGGGAGCAGCGCTAATCACGAGAAAGAGCTCCGGGACCAGGACGTGCGCCGTGGCTACGTTAGAGGTGACAGTGAATCCACCGTACTTGGCTGTTGCCGTGGCGCTGTTGTCGATGTACGTCGTATTAATGTCGTTGTTCGTCAGCGCGTGCGTACCGGTGCAGGAAGTCGTAGCGCCGACGGCCAGCGGACTAACCGCGGCGGCGCAACTCCAGCTATCCAGATTGGCATCCGTGATTGTGTATGGCCCCGCGAGCACCACATTGCCAGAGTTGAGAAGCGTGAAGACATACTCCACTATCTGACCGCGGTCGACCAGGGCCGGCGCCGTGCCCGACTTGCTGAGAGTGAGTTCTGGCCTGGGCACGAAGTTCATGCTGAACGAGGCCTGCGCGATCACGGGCAGTCCGTTGCTCAGGCCGGTGGCCGTGGCGGTGTTGGTGACGCTGCGATTGTCTATGTCGGCCTGCGTGATCACGTAGCTGGCCTGACATGCAAAGGAAGCACCGCCGGCAAGGGTCGTTCCTGGACACGTTACCGTGCCGCCCTGCGCGTCGATCCGGTCGTCGCTCACTGCGATGTCCGTGATGGGATCGGTGCCCAGATTGGTGAGCAGGTAATGGTAGATGATGACCTGGTCGAGCGTCTCGTAGCTTGAAGGAGTTGCATCCTTCAGGATCGCCAAGGCGCCGGTAGATCCGGGCGGCAGGACGACGCCAGGGGCGTCAACCTTGACGGAGACCCCAACTAAGAGGGTACGCCGTGCGATGGAGGTTATCGGGAAGGAATCAAACGGTACGAGCGGTACTATGGGAGCGAAGGGCATCGTGACCTGAACTCGTATGCGGTCCCCATTCACGGGATGCCCGGGTGCGCTGATTGGGCAATTCGCTGAAACTGAAGTGCCGGCCGGCCCTGTATCGTAACTGATCAGGATATCGGCGTCGCGGAACGGCTGCAGGAATCCCAGCCGCTTGGCTGAATTGCGGATGCCGGCGCAGTCGTTGTAGTAGGGAGTGCCGGAACCGTTGTCGCCCGTGACCGATCCATACCTGGCTGCCTGACGGGCAGCGCTGACCACCGACGCATACATAAAGAGCAGGCGTCCCGATTCGATCAGGCCGTACATAACCATCAGCAAGATCGGCAGCGCCAGCCCGAATTCGACCATGGCTTGGGCCCGGCTCTTGGTGCGGCGGTCCCCCGGGGATCTAGTCGTCGATTGTTTGTGTTCACTCATGGACGTCACCAGCGCAGCCCGATCCTACCTGGGCAGGAACCCGGCTATGACATTCGGCAGAAACATGATCAAGAAGGCACTCAGCACAAAGGACGGACCGTAGGGCATGAAGAGCATCAGGGCCTGCCGGCCATACACCCCCCGAAGAAGGGCGACCAGCACAATGATCAGGCCGATAAAACCACCGAGCAGGACCCCCAGCAGCAAACCGAACCAGATCAGCGGCCAGCCAAGAAGCAGCCCCAAAATCCCGGCCAGGGTTACATCGCCGCCGCCGAGTGCCTCCTCGTTGTCCGCAGGACTGCCGGCTGCTTCCAGCCGGCGGGCACGAAGGCGGGCGAACAGGACGCCGAGGTAATAGAATGCACTCATGAGGGCGAAGCCCGCCAGGCCGCCCAGCAGGGTGGGGACCGGGCCATGCAGCCGCCAGCCAATTCCCGCGGCCAAAACGGCACCAAGAATGCTTGTCGGACGAAGTATCAACCGATGCTCCATGTCTATCACAACCACCACGGCAAAGTACGTCAGCAGGAGCACTGCCAAACCGTATCCCATGCGATGCGGTTGGAGCCATGTAAACGTGCTCAGAGCCAGCATGCTTCCCAGCACGACCCAGGGCCGAAGCCCTCGCGGGTGTCCGCAGTTCCGGCATGCCCGTGCGGCAAGGTAGTCCGCCCAGCCGTAATCGGTGCCACATTTCGAGCATGCGGGACGCGACAGCCGCCTGGTCCGGGGAAGTTCGTCCGCGAGATAGTTCGTCGCGCCCGCGGACACGAACCCCACAAGCATCGGCACGGCAAGCGAAAACACCATCCGCCTTCATTATAGTCGACTTGGGAGCTCGAAATCAGGGTGGAGGGCCGTGTAAGCCAACTGTAATGTGGGGTCCGCGCGCACCGGGTGGGTCCTTTGGACCGGCGCCACGTTTCCCGGCGGACGAGCGGCGGCGGACGCCTGCTTGGCGGGTGACCCAATCTGGCTTAGAATGCCCCCAAGGCACCTGGAGCAACGATCCCATGGAAGAATTCATCATCGAAGGCGGCGTCCCCCTACGAGGCGAGGTCACACCGGCGGGCAACAAGAACTCGGCATTGCCGGTGCTGGCGGCGTGCGTACTGACCGATCAGCCCGTCGTCCTGCACAATGTTCCTCAGATCCGGGATGTCTTGGACATGCGGCGATTGGTAGAGAGCCTTGGTGTCCAAGTCGAGGAGCAGGGAGCCAATACCTGGCGGCTGATCGCCGGCAGCGTGCGACCCGCGGACCTGGACCCCGACCTGTGCAGACGCATACGGGCGTCGATACTGCTGGCGGGGCCGGTGACAGCCAGGTGCGGGAATCTTCGCCTGCCGCCCCCGGGCGGCGACGTGATCGGGCGGAGGCGGTTGGATACCCACACTTTGGCACTTGAAGCACTTGGTGCAACAGTCACCTACGATCGGATCTTCGAATTTCGGGCCGACGGGCTGAAGGGAGCCGAGATCCTGCTGGATGAGGCCAGCGTGACGGCCACCGAAAACATCATCATGGCGGCCGTGACAGCCAAGGGGAAGACGACCATTCGCAACGCGGCCTCGGAACCGCACGTCCAGGACCTTTGCCACTTGCTGAATGCCCTGGGCGCCCAGATCGACGATGTCGGATCAAACACCTTGCATATTACCGGCGTTGCGCGGCTGCACGGCGGAGAGTTCACGATCGGCTCTGACTACCTGGAAGTGGTCAGCTTTGCCGGTGCGGCTGCGATCACGCACGGGGAGGTGCGCATCAAGAATGCCGCAGTGCGGCACCTGGAGATGATCTCGCAAGCGTTTCGTCGGTTGGGCGTGTCGTGGCAGGTGGAAGGGGATGACCTGCGAGTAGGCTCTGACCAATCGCTGGCGATCGTGCCCGATCTTGACGGCGCCATCCCGGAGATCAAGACGAACGTGTGGCCGGCCTATCCCACGGACCTGATAAGCATCGGCATCACGGTGGCGACGCAGGCTACCGGATCGGTGCTGTTCCATGACTGGATGTACTCGGGCCGCATGTACTTCACTGACAAGCTGGTCTCCATGGGCGCGCGCATCATCCTTTGCGATCCGTATCGCTGCCTCGTGCAGGGTCCGACGCAACTGTACAGCGAGAAGCTGGAAAGCCCGGACATCCGGGCGGGCATGGCCCTCCTGCTGGCTGCCCTGGCGGCCAAAGGCTCTTCAACCATTCGCAACATTAATCAGATCGATCGCGGTTACGAGAATGTGGAGGGCAAGCTGCGGGCACTGGGTGCCAGGATCGAGAGAGTCACCGGCTAGGCTCAAAGGCTGTCCGGCAGGAATCTGAAATCGAAATCCCGCAGGCGCTTGACCAGCCGGCGGGATTTCTGTTGCGTTCCGCTGGAGCTCACGAGCGAGTTGCTCGCTCCGACTAGTTCGACGCGATGCTGATCACCTCGGTGCCAACAAGCACCACGCCCCTGTCGCTGTTGATGCAGCCATTGCCGAAGGACTTGGTCTGCTGCTTTGAAGTGTTGACGAACGCACCGGCGAAGTAGCAGCCCTGGGGGAGGTTTGTTGCCGTGGTGGATCCGCGCGGTGCGAGGTTGAAGCCTCTATAGCCGCACTCGCCGAACGCTGTCTTGTACAAGTACAGTGAAAGAACGACATCGCCATCGGTGTTGTTGGCGATCCTTACGGTAGCCAGGGGCCCATCGGTCTCCGCGGCCATGGGCGCATTACAGGCGTCGAGGGAGGTTGTGGGCGCCAGCGCGGCTGTGGACGCGCCGAGAGGCAGCGTGGGGATGACCCCCAATGTGGGGCTGGGGAACGCCGTCGGACTGGGCAGCGGTGTGGGCGGCACCTGGGTGGCCGTTGGAATGGCCTGCTGGGTCATCGCCACCATAGTGCTGGCAGCCGCGACCGCCGATGCCTGGATGAAGGCAGGGTCGACGGTTGGTGCGGCCGGCGCGCAGGCCGCACCCGCAACCGCGATCGTGGCAGCAAACAGAAGCAGAAGGTTTCTCATCATCGGATCTCCAAGTCTTGGGGCGAAGGCCCGGGTCGGAAAGGCCCTCGCGCCCTCCGGTGCTACGGAGGCGTGATTCTCATGGTTTCGGCGCCGACGTCCAGCTCGTACTTGTCCGTACTGTTCATGCAGAACATCGGTGGCGGGGCAGGAAGCGAGGGGTTCTTCGGATCATTCACCCACGCGTAGGCCCAGTAGCACGGGCCCGGGCCGGTCTGCGGCGGATTCACAATGATGCTGTTCTTGGGAGGTATGATCCAGGACAGGTAGCCGCACTGCCCGAAGGCGTTCTTGGTGCTGAGACCGATGGTGATGGTCACCGATCCCTTGGTCAGGTTGTTGATCTTCAACGTCGCTTTCTTGCCGCCGGAGGCGGCAACGTCCAACAGCTGGTTGCAGCTGTCTGCGCTCTTGGTCGGCTCGATCGTGGGGGCCACGACGGTGGGAAGAGCCGCCGCGAAAGGGCTGGGCAGTGGCGTGGGGCTGGGCGTCGGTGGCACCTCAGTCGCGGTTGGAATGGCCGCCTGGGTCATGGCGATCATTGTACTTGCAGCAGCCATGGCTGAGGCCTGGACTTGCGCGGGATCCACCGTGGGGGCGGCTGGCGCACAGGCTGCGCTCACCATCACCAATAGCGCGGCGGCTCCCAATGAGATGCGGGTCATCTTTTGCAGCTCCAGTTCTACTAGGGGGAAAGCTGGGCGGCGCGCCTACGTCGGCGTCACCACCTCCATGAATTGCGAAACGACGTCTCGGAGCATGCTCTCAGGAAGGGCACCGACCTGTCGATGCACAACCTTGCCTCCCGAAACGAACAACATCGTGGGGATACCCTGGACCCCGAACTTGCCGGCCCAATCGGGGTTCTCGTCGGTATCCACCTTGGCCACAACGAGTTTGCCTGCATTCTCCCGGGCGATCTTCTCCAGTGTCGGCGCGACCATCCGGCAAGGGGCGCACCACGGCGCCCAGAAGTCCACAACGACGGGCAGCGGCGACTGGAGCACGCTTTTCTCGAACGAGGCGTCTGTCACGTGAATCGGTTCCTGGATCATTTGTACTGTAAGCATCCTCTGGCCCAGCGGACTCTGATTTCGTTAACAGGGCCCAAGGAGTATATCATGAAAGCTCCCTGTTATAATGCGCGGTCGTGACCGAATTGCTTTCGCACTGGCGCGAGGGGCTTGCGAGGACCCGCCAGAAGGCGTTTGGACGCCTGGCGTCCGTACTGGGAGCCACGGAGATCAATGCGGGCACCTGGGAGGAGTTGGAGGCCCTTCTCATCCAGGCTGACTTGGGCGCCACGACGACTCAGGATCTCATCCGCAGCCTGCAACACATAGTGGGAGAACAAGGGCTGCGGCGGTCGGATGAGCTGCGGGCTGCACTGCGCCAGGAATTGCTGGGCAGACTGCAGGAGCCTCCCAGCATCTCGTGGTCGGCTTCTCCGCAGGTTCTGCTGATCGTGGGAGTGAACGGCTCAGGAAAGACGACCACCATTGCCAAGCTCGTCAAGTATTTCCTGGCGCGCGGGCAGAGCGTGTTGCTTGGGGCGGCAGATACTTTCCGGGCTGCCGCAGCAGAGCAGCTCGGCGCGTGGGCGGAACGCCTGGGCGTGGATATGATTGCAGGCGCGCCGGAGAGCGATCCCGGAGCAGTTGCATTCAACACCGTGAATGCGGGCGTGGCGCGAGGCGTGGATGTGATCATCATCGACACGGCCGGGCGGCTTCATACACGCTCGAATCCAATGGAAGAGCTCAAGAAAGTGCAGCGCGTCGTTGGCAAGGCGATGACCGGAGCGCCACACGCCGTCTGGCTGGTCCTCGATTCCACGACGGGGCAGAACGCTCTTGCTCAGGCGCGGGCGTTCAAAGAGGCCGTGAACGTAACGGGCGTGATCCTGGCGAAGCTCGACGCCTCGGCCCGAGGGGGAGCGGCTCTGGCGATCCATCGCGAGCTCGGCTTACCGATACTCTTCGCCGGCCTCGGTGAGGGAGCCGACGACCTGGTGGTATTCGATCGCGAAGCGTTCGTTGCGGGGATTCTGGGATAGAGAGGGCGGACGAATTCGACGCACGATGGCCGTCAAAGCGGCTGGCATGAAAACCACTGCGGAGGAAGCATGCAAGACCTAGTTGACAGATTGTCGCGAGCCGAAGCCTCGGTAGCTCAGCTACTGGAGCGTCTTTGACGTAGCCGGCAAAAGTATTCGCCTCACCAAGCTCGAAAAGGAAATTGAGGATCCTGCGTTCTGGAACGACTCGACTGCCGCGCAGCGCACGATGAAGCAACTCTCCGGGCTGCGCGAGGAAGTGGGATCATGGCGGAGTTTCCGTGGCCATCTGGGCGACCTGCTGGAGCTGGCCCACTTGGGGGACGAGTCCTTGCGCGCCGAGCTCGAGAAGGAGACCGCGGCCCTTGAAACGGAGCTGGAGCGGCGCGGGTTCGTCGCCATGCTTTCGGGGCCATACGATGACGATGATGCACTGCTTGCCGTCCACGCTGGCGCCGGTGGCACCGATTCGCAGGATTGGGCTGCCATGCTCGAGCGGATGTACCTGCGATGGGCGGAGGACCGGGGACATCGAACCGAGATCCTTGATCGGACCGAAGGTGAAGAGGCGGGCCTGAAAAGCGTCACCATCGCCATCGAGGGCCCGTACGCTTTCGGATACCTGCGCTCGGAAAAGGGCGTGCATCGACTCGTGCGACTTTCGCCCTTCGATTCCGCTCATCGACGGCACACCTCTTTCGCGCTGGTGGAAGTGCTGCCCCAGGTCGCAATGGATGATGGCGAAGTCGAGATCAATGCAGGCGACATCAAGATGGACGTCTTTCGCTCGTCAGGTGCGGGCGGCCAGAACGTGCAGAAGAACGCCACCGCAGTGCGACTGACGCACGTCCCCACCGGCATCGTCGTCACCTGCCAGAACGAGAGATCGCAGCTGCAAAATCGCGAGAACGCCTTGCGCGTGCTGCGGGCTCGACTCCTGGAGATCAAGCACACGGAGAAGGAGCAGGAGATCGCCGTGCTGCGCGGTGAGTACACCAAAGCCGAGTGGGGGAGCCAGATCCGTTCCTATGTACTGCATCCGTATCAAATGGTGAAGGACCATCGAACGGAATACGAGACGGGAAATACGCAGGCAGTCCTGGACGGCAATCTGGACGGCTTCATGGAAGCCTTCCTCCGGCAGGCCACTACGGGCCGCTGAAAGCATGATGCGCAAGATCCTCTCCGGCCTCTTGACCCGCGAGAATGGGCTGGCCCTGCTGCTGGCCATCCTGCTGGTCCTCATCGTCGTATTCGCCATCGATACATCTCCCACGTGGATCTACCAGGGCTTCTGACGTGAGCCTCGTCCAAATTGCCGCGCTGGCAGTGCTCGCGGTTCTCATCGGGCAGCTGAGCAAGGCGCGACAGCTGAGCCTGCTTGCAGTGAGCACGGCCGTGCTGTTCTGGCTGCAGCCGCATCAACCGCTGCCCACGCTCGGATTCTGGCTGCCGTTTGGGACCCTGGGCCTGACCATCATGTCCTGGGTGCTGACCAGCGAGTCCGAAGCACGCGCGTGGCGGCAGACCTGGCCCGCCGCGGCCGTGATTGTCGCGGTGGTCGTCCTGGTCGAGATTAATCGATTCGCTGGGCCGCCACTCAACGCTGCGATGCGGGCGCCAGCGCCATCCCAGGCGCTCCTCGGCGCTTTGGCCGTTGCCGGGTTGGTCAGCATCTGGTGGCGAAGGAAGGCAGGGTCTCCATTCTTGCTGGCCGCCCTATCCGGCGTGATCGTCCTTGCGTTCATCGTGCTCAAGGTGCCGGGCATTGCCGAGGCGACCGCGGCCTGGTTGCAGGAGCTGCCTCTTGCAGGCGAAGATATCGCAGCCGACGTGCCCTTCTCATGGTTGGGCTTCTCATACGTGGCGTTTCGATTGCTGCACACCGTGCGCGACAGGCAAGCTGGGCGGCTGCCTGCGGTCAGCCTGAGCGAGTATGTGAACTATGTGATATTCTTCCCGGCATTCACGGCCGGCCCGATCGATCGAGTCCAGCGGTTTGTCAAGGATCTCAGGTCGCCGCTGCAGCTCCAAAATGATGATTGGCTGGATGCAGGCAGACGGTTGGTCGTGGGCCTATTCAAGAAATTCGTGGTCGCGGACCTGCTGGCGGTGATATCGGTAAGCGATCTGCTTGTCGAACACGTGCAAGCCGCCGGCTGGATGTGGCTGTTCGTCTATGCCTATGCACTTCGCATCTACTTTGATTTCAGCGGCTATACCGATATGGCTATTGGAATGGGTCGACTGCTCGGTGTGCGCTTGCCGGAGAACTTCGATTCACCGTACCTGAAGGAGAACATTGCCCTCTTCTGGAACTCCTGGCATATGTCGCTGACCCAGTGGTTCCGCTCGTACGTCTTCAATCCGCTGACGCGGCAGCTGCGTTCCGGACGCTGGGCGCCGCCGACGTGGATCGCTATTCTCATCACGCAGCTGGTTACGATGCTGCTGATCGGCCTCTGGCACGGAATCACATGGGGGTTTGCAGTGTGGGGGCTCTGGCACGGGCTTGGGCTGTTCGCACACAACCGCTGGACGGAGTTTGCTCGCGTTCGTTGGCCGGCTGGAATCCAGACTGCGGGCGCGAGGCGCGTTGCCGGCGTTCTGGGCGCGATTCTCACATTCCACTTTGTGGCAGTGGGGTGGCTCTTCTTTTGCCTATCCACCCCGGCTGTGGCCTGGAAGGCCGTGCTCGTGCTCGTGGGCGCGGCCTAGCGGCCGGCCCCGGCGCCGAATCAGCAGCAACCTGAAGGGCATCCGGCACCCTAATCATGAATGATGAACTGATCTCGCAACTGGAATCACAGATCGCGGCGCACATCCTGAAGCAGCCGGGGCGGCGCATAGACGCGGATGAGCCGATCATCAGCAGCGGATTGATTGGTTCCTTCAACCTGGTGGATGTTGCCCTCTACGTCGAAGAAGCATATGGCGTGCACATCGCGGATACGGAACTCAACTCCGCCACCTTCGATACTCTGTCGCAGCTGGCGGCGCTCATCGAGCGGAGGCGCGCATCGTGACGCTGGCGGAGCGCCTCTTGGAGCACGTCCAGCGATCGCCGGACCAACCGGCGATTAGTATTCAGCACGCGGGACGCCCCGACTTGGCGCTTTCGTACAGCCAGCTGTGGAAGGGCGCCGCACGATACGCCCAGGCTTACGAACGCGAAGCGCTGGTACCGGGAGAGGTCGTCATTCTCGTCCTGCAGCACGGCGAGGACCTTGTGTATGCGTTCTGGGGCGCCGTGGTTCACGGGGCAGTGCCCGCCATCATGCCGTTCCTGACCGAGAAGTTATCACCAGAACAGTACCGGAATGATCTCAGGGCGCTGATCTCCGTGACTCGCCCGGCGGCGGTTGTGACCTACCCCGAGTTCGAGCCTCACGTCCGGGAGGCGCTTGCGACCGACGGCGTCGTGCGGGCAGTGGTGTCGACGCAGGACGTCAAGGGCACAACAGATGATGATGCAGTGTTCAACGCCTTCACCTCCCGCGCCGCGAACGAGATCGTGCTCTTGCAGCACTCGTCAGGCACCACCGGGTTGCAGAAGGGGGTTGCCCTCTCGCACAGGGCGGTGCTAAATCAACTTGATGCCTACGGCCGAACACTGGAGATCCGGCCTGAAGATGTGATCGTCTCGTGGCTGCCGCTTTATCATGACATGGGTCTCATCGCTGGTTTTCTCCTTCCGATCCTCTCGGGGATACCTCTCGTGTTGAGTTCGCCCTTTGATTGGGTACGCGCTCCCTGGCGGCTGCTTCAGGCCGTTTCCCGGTACCGTGGGACCCTCTCGTGGCTGCCCAATTTTGCATATAACTTCATGGCACAGAAGGTTCGCGATCGAGACGTGGAGGGCGTTGATCTCGCGTCATGGCGAACAATCGTCAACTGCTCAGAACCTGTGCGCTGGGAAAGTCATAAGGCGTTCTTCAATCGTTTTGAAAAGTACGGCTTGCACTGGGAGTCGCTTCAAACCTCGTATGCCATGGCCGAGAACGTTTTCGGTGTGACGCAATCAGAGATCAGAGGAGAGCCCGAGGTTGAGGATCTTGACCGGGAGGCTTTCATGGAGGCACGCGTGGCACGGCCAGCCGTGGGCGGAAAACCTGCGATGCGAATCATGTCCTCGGGGAAGCCGTTGCCGAACACACGCGTACGGGTAGTTGATGACCGGGGGGCTCCCTTGCCAGACTCGAGGGTGGGTGAGATCGCCATCCAGAGCGATTGCATGCTTACGGGCTACTACAATCGTCCAGACGCGGACAAGGAAGCGTTCCACGATGGTTGGTACCTCACCGGGGACTACGGATACCTTTCGAGGGGCGCGTTGTATGTTGCAGGCCGCAAGAAGGACATGATCATTGTAGGAGGGAAGAACATCTATCCGCAGGACCTCGAAGCTCTTTCCTACGAGGTTCCTGGGATTCACCCGGGGCGCTCGGTTGCATTTGGAGTCTTCGATGAGGAGCTTGGAACCGAGGATGTCTGCATGGTGGCGGAGGCCGATACGGACGATGCGATCCAGCAGCATCGCCTCGAAGGCTTGATCCGTGGGCACGTAACCAGGAATTCGGCGATAGCCCTGCGGCAGGTGCGAGTTGTCGGGCCGAAGTGGATCCTGAAGACCTCGAGCGGAAAGGTAGCCCGCGGCGCCAACCGCGAGAAATTCCTGCGGGAGTTGGCGGGCTCCACCAACCCATAAGCGAACCCCCTTGGTCAAGGGGGTTCGCTGGTGCGTCAGGCTCCGGTAGACAGTCGTTTTTCCAAAGTGCGGTTCAGAATCTCTTCCTGTTCGGCGTCGGCCGATCGGTGCCGCTTGCCCCGGCCAGACTTGCCTTTCGATCTGGCGCGGTCCTGCGCTACTTGCCACGCAAGCTGCATTACCGTCAGCTGGGGCTCTGCCGGCTCGACGGGCTCCTGCGCTTGTTCCGGTTCTTCGACCTTCCTGCCGCGGTTCACGCGCTTGCTCTCACGCTCCGGCGCCTCGGGCGCGGCGACCTCCGGCTGGAGCGCCTTGAGGCTCAGCCTGATTTGCCGCTTCTTGGCATCGACGCTCAGGATCATGGCCTCGACATCTTCCCCCTCCTTGATGACGTCCCTGGCCTCCTTCACGTATCCGCGAGCCAACTCGCTAATGTGGATCATGCCAGGCCTTTCGGCTCCGATGTCGACAAAGGCGCCGTAGGTTTCGAGCCGAACAACTTTTCCCTTGACCACCATCTCCGGCTGCATGTCCTTCCAATCGTAGCGAAGGGGTTCGACCATGGTCAACTCAATGCGGTCCTTGCGGACGCGCCGGACCCACACGTCCACGTCCTGACCTTCTTTCAGGACGTCCTCCACCTTGTTGACCGGGACTTTCTGGAGCTGCGAAATGTGGAGCACGCCTGGAATCGATTGACCCACGTCGACCAGGGCCCCCGCCAAGGTCGTCTTGATGATCTTCCCTGTCAATTTCGCCTTGGGTTCCAGCGCGACGACAGGCGTCGTATCTGTCATTACCATGCTCAAACTCCTAAACCACCAGGGGATGATACCAACCAAGGAGTATACCCGCGCGGTGGACCTGCGTCAATACGCCCTTGCGGAATCAGTGACTGCCGTCCCTGCGGCCGCTGAAGCTCAGGCTGGAATCCACCTGGCGTTGAAGTCGAAGCTTCGGCGGGGACGAGGGTGCAGTAGAATCGTTTTCTTGACCACGGGATGGAAGTTGAGTATAGTTTGGCCCAGCCCGTCCGATTTTCGCCATGAATCAAACGACCACTTATGCGCCGCCTTAGCGCCGTGCCGTTGCCAGCAACAACCCGCTCCCCATGGGGTCCCCGTGCGACAGGGGCTCACGTCGCGCGTGCCTCGTGCAGGTTAACAACATTCGTCATGGATCAAGGCGCCGGGCCGCAGGGCGCAGCTCGAATGGCGAAGCAGCCGGAGGGTGAATGAGCATCGTGGGACCCAAGAGCCAGGCATTGCAGAAACGCGCAGAGAAGATCCTCCCGCTGGGTGTCAACTCGAATTTCCGCTACTGGGGTGACGGCATCACGCCGTACGTGGATCATGCCAAGGGGGCACATCTGTGGGACGTTGACGGCCGCCGCTACATCGACTATCGACTGGCCTTTGGGCCCATCATCTTGGGGCACGCATTTGACGAGGTCGACGACGCTGTCATTGAGGAACTGAGGAAGGGCGTGTTGTTCGCCATGACGGGGGAGCTCGAGATCGCCGTGGCTGAACTGATCCGTGAGATGGTGCCTGCAATGGAGATGGTGCGCCTGGCCTGTTCCGGCACCGAAGCCACAATGCACGCCATTCGCGTGGCGCGCGCCTATACGGGGCGCGAGCTGATCCTCAAGTTCGAGGGCAATTATCATGGTTTCCACGACCATACGTTGTGGTCGACGTATGCTCCGGTGGAAGCCTACGGCAACCGGCGGAGCCCCATCCCGGTGCCGTCCTCCTCGGGGATACCGAGGGCGTTGCGAGACCTGGTAATCACGCTGTCGTTCAATGACTTTGAAGGCTTTGAGCGGGTCATGAGATCCCATGGGCACCAGATCGCGGCCGTAATCACAGAGCCGTGCCAGGGGAATTGCGGGGCCGTTACGGCGAAGCCTGGGTTCCTCGAATTGATTCGCAGATCGACGGCGGATCACGGCGTTGTTCTCATCCTGGACGAAGTCAAGACGGGTTTTCGCATAGCTAACGGCGGTGCCCAAGAGGTCTTGGGCATCACCCCGGACCTGGCTACGTATGCGAAAGCGATGGGGAATGGCTATCCGATCGCCGCGCTTGGGGGGAGGCGCGAGATCATGTCCATCATCGGTCACGGCGTTGCCCAAGGCGGCACCTTCACGAATAACAAACCTGGGGTTGCCGCGGCGCACGCCACGCTGACCTTGCTGCGGGACCGGCCCATACTCAAGGCCATCCATGAGCGGGGCAGCAAGCTCATGAACGGCTTGAAAGACATCTTTGACGACAATGACATTCCGATGGTCATGAGCGGCTATCCAGCCATGTTTTCTTTCGCCATCGGTGTGCAGGATGTCACGTGCCAGCGAGACTGGGATCAGAGCGACAAGGCCCTGTATGTCAGGCTGGCTGAAATGGCAATCGAGCGCGGCGTGATGCCGGACGTGGATGCGCGCGAACCGTGGTTCCTGTGCTTTGAGCACAGCGACAAAGATATTGACGACACGCTGCAGGTCTATGCCGACCTGGTGAAGGCTGCCAAGCGCGAGACCGGGAAGATCCAGCCGGGTGCAGATTGAAGAACGTGCTGGAAGACGGGAGAGACCGATGGTCGTGCGCGAGCGCAAGTTGACCGCCCAGGAGATCGTGGACCTGAGCAGGGAATTCACGTTCTTCTCGTGGTCCGTGCAGGGTGAGACAAACCCGATCCCCGTGGCTAAGGCAGAGGGGGTCTACTTCTGGGACGCGCAGGGAAGACGCTATTTGGACCTTGCCTCGCAATTAGTCAATGCCAACGTCGGCCACCAAAACGCTCGTGTCGTGAAGGCCATTCAAGATCAGGCTGCTCAGTTATCCTTTGTCGCACCCGGCATGACCACCGAGCCTCGTGCGCTCCTTGGAAGAAAACTGGCTGAGATCACACCCGGCGATCTTAAGAAGACCTTCTTCACACTGGGGGCGCGGAGGCCAACGAAAACGCCATCAAGATCGCCCGTTTCTACACTGGGCGCCACAAGATCCTTGCCCGCTACCGCTCCTACCATGGAGCGACGCACGGCGCCATGGCGCTGACTGGAGATTACCGACGCCTCCCAGCGGAACCTGCCATGCCGGGCGTGGTGCACTTCCTTGATCCGTACTGCTATCGCTGTCCGTTTGGATGGACGCGCGAGACGTGCCACCGCGAGTGCATCAGCCATGTGGAGGAGGTGATCCAGCACGAGGGGACGGATCAGATCGCGGCGATCATCCTCGAAGGGGTCACGGGCACCAATGGCTTGATCATTCCCCCAGACGACTACTGGCCGCGCATGCGGGAGATATGCGACAAGTACGGCATTCTCCTGATCTCCGATGAGGTCATGAGTGGATGGGGGCGCACAGGAACCTGGTTCGCTGTCGACAACTGGGGCGTCGTTCCCGATATCATCACCACGGCCAAGGGCCTTACCTCGGGGTATGTCCCCCTCGGCGCGGTCATTGTGCGCGAGAAGATAGCCCGCTTCTTCGACGACAAGTACCTGTATGCGGGCCTCACGTACAGCGGGCACGCGCTGGCGTGCGCGGCGGCCCTTGCCACGATCGAGGCCTATGAGCAGGAGGGGATCTTCGAGAACGCCAGAACAGTAGGTGCGTACCTGGGCCGTCGGCTGGAGGAACTCAAGTCCAGGCATCCGGCAATTGGCGATGTGCGCTACATTGGATTGTTCTCCGCACTGGAGCTGGTCAAGGATCGGACGTCCAAGGAGCCTGCCGATCTGGGGGCTCTCAAGAAATTCCTGCTTGAACGCGGTGTGTACGCCTTCAACTTCAAGAATATTCTGTTCGTAGTGCCGCCACTGATCATCTCACAGGACGAATTGGAATCTGGATTGGCCCTCCTGGACGAGGGGCTTGCGGAACTCATGCCCTAATGCGTGCGTCAGGATCTACGAGATCCCGTATGGACGTCCTCAACTGCATTGACGGGGCTTGGTTCAAGGCAGACGTGCCGGAACACTATGACGTCATGAACCCAGCGACGGGGGAGTTGCTGGCACGGACTCCGCTGAGCGGATCCGCGGAGGTGGCTGGGGCGTCAGCTGCAGCCGCCAGGGCGCTGCCGGATTGGCGGCAGACTCCCGTCCAGGAGCGCGTGCAATACCTTTTCAAGCTGAGGGACCTGCTTCTGAAGGACATGGAGACCATTGCCCGAACCATCACGAACGAGGCCGGCAAGACGCTCGACGAAGCCAAGGCCGAGATGGTGCGAGCAATCGAGGAACTAATCGAGGCGGGGGCGACCCAGGGCGCGAAGATCCCGGTGGACGGGCGTGGTGCGGTCGTAAAGGGGTACGAGAAAGGCAGCTTCGTGCGGCCGACGGTCCTTGCAGACCTGCCGCCCCAGACGGAGACGGTTCGAACGGAGATCTTCGGCCCCGTGCCTGGGCTGATACATGTGGACACAGTGGACGAGGCCATTGCGTTGGTCAATGCAGGGCAATACGGCAACCAAGCCAGCCTGTTCACCTCAAGCGGCGCTGCCGCCCGCAAGTTCCGCTACGAGGCGCAGGCGGGCGATATCGGCATAAACTTCGGCGTGGCGGCCCCGATGGCGTTCTTTCCGTTCGGCGGTTGGCGCGAGTCGTTTTTCGGCGACCTACACGGCCAAGGCATGGATGCCGTCGACTTCTTCACGCAGAAGTAAGTTGTGGTCGAGCGCTGGCCCAGCAGTTGGAGCCGCAAGTTCTAGATCGAGCGCAGACCGCGCCCCCGGTTCGGGCCTTGGAATGTACCGTGCTTTGCAACACAGGACGGCTTAGCAGACTCTGCGGACCACAGGAGACAGGTGATGCCAGGTGAGTATGCGGTTGAGCTGCGGGATGTGGTCAAGCGATTCGTAACGCCCGAGGGGCGCGATCTTGAGGCCGTCGATCACGTTACAATGAAGATCCGCAATGGTGAGTTCTTCTCCATGCTCGGACCATCAGGGTGCGGGAAGACCACTTCGTTGCGATTGATCGCCGGCTTCGAGTGGCCCACAATGGGGGAGGTGTACATCGAAGGAGAGCCGCAGGGGCATCGTCCGCCCTTCCTGCGCCCAGTGAACACGGTCTTTCAAAGCTACGCACTGTTCCAGCATATGACGGTATTCGAAAACGTCGCGTTTGGATTGGAGATGGAGGGGGCCTCGAAGGACGAGATCCGCAAGCGAGTGGGGCGCGCATTGGAAATGGTGCAGCTGACCGGACTTGATCGGAGGCATCCCAAGCAGCTGTCGGGTGGACAGCAGCAGAGAGTGGCGCTGGCAAGGGCACTGGTCAAGACACCCAGTGTGCTGCTGCTCGATGAACCCCTGGGCGCGCTGGACTTGAAGCTGCGCAAGGAAATGCAGCTGGAGTTGAAGGCGCTGCAGCAGCAGCTTGGGATCACGTTCGTCTACGTTACGCACGATCAAGAAGAGGCATTGACGATGTCTGACCGCATCGCCGTGATGAGCCAGGGTAAGGTCCTGCAAATGGGGCCGGCGGTGGAGATCTACGAGCGCCCAACAACCCGCTTCGTGGCGGCCTTTATTGGAGAAGCCAACTTCCTGGATGGACGCGTAAAGAGCCTGAAGGGCGAGAACGCGGTCGTCACGATACCCGCATGGGGCACGGATATCGCCGGCCTGAGCACCACCAAGGTGCAGGTGGGGGACGAAGTGGCCGTCTCGATTCGGCCGGAGAAAGTGCGGCTCACGGATGCGCCCGAGGCTGCCGAGAACTGCCTGGAAGGCACCGTGAGTACAAGCACGTACATCGGATCAGACACACACGTCTATCTCGATGTGCGCGGTCAACGCATCAAGGTTTGGGAGCAAAATCGCACTTCAAGGCTCGACCCGCGTTCGCTCTATCAGGTGGGCGCAAAGGCCTGGATCACACTTCCGCCGGAAAACACACTGGTTCTGGCAAGGGATTGATGTGGACGCCATTGCCAAACACTCGGTAGCGGACGACGGGCAGATGATCTTGTTGCATGGTATGTCCGAACCCCGGGAGGCTGCATGAGCGCGCGGGACGCCTCGGAATCCCGGACCCGCCAACTTTCCCTGCTGGGGCGCCTGCGGGAGAGCCGGGTGTTTCAGGGCGTTGCCCTGATATCTCCTGCCAACGCCTATCTATTCTTCTTCGTGATCTTGCCGCTGATCATGATCGTGATCCTCAGCTTCCTGTCCCGCGGCGCCTACGGCCAGGTCGTTTTCCGATTCAATCCGGGCAACTACACGCGGCTGCTGGATCCCGTATATGCCCGCATCCTGATGTATTCCCTTGGCGTTGGTTTCGGCACCACGGTGATCACGGTGCTGATCGGCTATCCACTGGCATACTACATCGCCCGGTCGCCCGCCCGGCAGCGGTCCATGCTTCTGTTCCTGATCCTGGTGCCGTTCTGGACGAATTTCGTGATCAGGATTTATGCGTGGATCATGATCCTGCGCGGCGGCGGGCTGCTGGATACTTTCCTGCAGTGGGTGGGCCTCACCCAGGAACCCCTGGGGCTTCTCTACACGCCGACCGCGGTGATGATTGGAATGGTGTACGAATTTCTGCCATTCATGGTTTTGCCCCTGTACACCTCGCTCGAGAAGATAGAAAACGCCCTGCTTGAGGCGGCAGCCGACCTGGGCGCGCCGCCGTGGCGGGCGTTCCTGAGAGTCACGCTGCCCCTGAGCGTCCCGGGCATGATCGCAGGCACCATTCTGGTCTTCATCCCGGCAATGGGCATGTTCGTGCTGCCGGACCTGATGGGCGGAGCCAAGACCCTGCTTATCGGCAATGTGATCCGCAACCAGTTCCTGACTGCGCGCGACTGGCCTTTCGGAGCCGCTGCATCCATGATCCTGATGCTCATGACCCTGGCGCTGACCCTGTTCTACACGCGCCGGGCCGGCTTCTCCGAGGAACTGCTGGTATGAGCGAGAAGAAACTCCCGCTCTGGCTGCGGTGGTACGGCGCGGCGGCATACGCCTACATCTACATCCCCATCATCATCCTGATGGTATTCTCCTTTAACACGATGAAGCTGAACATCCGTTGGGAAGGCTTCACGACCCGATGGTACGGGGTGTTATTCAACGACCAGCAGGTGATCATGGCAACGCGCAACACACTGATCATCGCGGTCGTGTCGACGATTGTGGCGACCATTCTTGGCACGATGGCGGCCCTGGCATTGCACCGCTATCGGTTCCCCGGCTACAACGTATCCGAGACGATGATGTACATCCCGATCGTGATTCCCGAAGTGATCATGGGGATCTCGATGCTGGTGCTCTTCGTGATGCTTAGTCTCAAGTTAGGCCTGCTGACGATCACCCTGGCACATATCGCCTTCAACATACCCTTTGTGGCCCTTGTGGTCCGGGCGCGCCTGCATGGGTACGACAATGCCATCGACGAGGCAGCCATGGACCTGGGTGCCAATGAGCTGACCACTTTCTGGCGTGTCACCCTTCCCACGATCATGCCGGGCGTCCTTTCGGGCGCCATGCTGGCGTTCACGCTTTCGCTCGACGACTACGTGATCACATACTTCACTGCAGGCCCGGGCTCCACGACACTGCCGCTGCGGGTCTTTTCTATGGTGCGATTCATGGTCACACCCGAGGTCAATGCCTTATCGACCATCTGGGTGCTGGCCGTGTTCCTCGTCTTGCTCGCGGGCCAAATTGTCCAGAATCGCAGGGCATAGGCCAACCAAAAAAAGGAGGAAGAATGAAGCTTCACCGCATTGCGGGTCTCTTGTTTCCGGCCTTCCTGCTGCTGGCGGCTTGCGCGCCGGCTGCGCCGGTGCCGGGCGCCTCGGGGATCGCCTCAACGGAACTGAACCTCTATGCATGGAGTGAGTACGTACCCCAGCAGCTGCTGGATGATTTCACCGCGCAAACCGGGGTCAAGGTGAACTACGACACGTACTCCTCAAACGAGGAAATGCTTGCGAAGCTCCAGGCGGGAGCGTCGGGGTACGATCTGGTCATTCCGAGCGACTACATGGTTGCGGTCATGGTGAAGTTGGACCTTCTGGACCCGCTGGACCTGGCCCAGATCACAAACTTTGCCAACATCGACTCGAAATTCGCAAACCAGTACTATGACCCCGGGAACAAGTACACGGTCCCCTACATGTGGGGCACGACCGCCATGGCCTACCACAAGACCAATGCGCCCTTCGAGCCGAAGAGCTGGGCCGACTTGTGGGATCCGGCTTTTGAGAACAAGCTGGTCCTGCTGGACGACTCGCGTGAAGTGCCGGGCATGGCACTGCAGGTGCTGGGCTTCGACAAGAACAGCACGAATGCCGACGAGCTCGAGCAGGCCAAGCAGAGGCTCATCGAACTGAAACCCAACATCCTCCTGTTCAATAGTGATGACCCCGAGACTCCGTTGATCACCGGAGAGGCGTGGGCCGGCCTGGTGTTCAATGGCAATGCCGCGCTGGGCTTTGCGGAAGATCCGGATATCGCCTACATCTGTCCGACCGAGGGCTGCGGGCTGTGGTTCGATAACCTGGCCATGCCCAAGGGCGCACCTCATCCGGATGCCGCAATGGCGTTCATCAATCATGTGCTCGAGCCGGAGGAGAGTGTCCTGATCACCGCGGAATTCCCGTATTCGAATCCCAATGCGGCCGCGCTGGAGTACCTGAAGAGCAATGACCCGGATGCGTATGCCGCGTACATGGCCTTTGCTGGTACGAATCCGCCCCCCGAATTCCTCAGCCTGGCAAACCCATTGAAGGACGTAGGGGATGCGACCACGCTGTACGACGAGCTCTGGACGGACTTCAAAGGCGAATAGCGTAGTGATGTAGTAGGCCGGGCACGGAACGATCTAGGGCCGTGTCCGACGAATTGAGACTTGAGTGGAACTGCGACCGGGCGTCTCTGCCGACGCCCGGTCGCAGGACATCGACCGCCGTGGGCCAATGGAGGCGGCGCAAAATCTTGTCTGCCACCGCGAGGCAGCGGCTGGCGGAGCCATGGAAAGGGAACATGAAGGTACTGCTGGTTGGCGTCGGAGGGGTTGGAGAGGCGATCGCAATGATCGCCAAAGAACGCGCCTGGATCGAGCGACTGGTCCTGGCTGACTACAACGTCGATCGGGCAAATGAGGTGCAGCGCAAGCTCGGGGACACTGCCCGATTCCCCGTGGAGCGCGTGGATGCCAGCAGCCAGCAGATGGTGGCCGAGCTGGCCCGCAAGTATCAGGTGGACCTGATAATGAACTCCGTGGATCCCATCTATAACCCGCAGATATTCGACGCGGCGTTCGAGGTGGGGACCATGTACATGGACATGGCGATGACATTATCGTCGCCGCACCCCACGCAGCCCTTCAGCCAGGCGGGCGTGAAACTGGGAGACTACCAGTTCGAACGCGCCCAGGCCTGGGACAAAAAGGGCTTGCTGGCGTTAGTGGGACTCGGAGTCGAACCCGGGATGGCAGACGTGTTCGCGCGTTATGCCCAGGACCATCTATTCGATGAGATCGATGAGATCGGCATCCGGGATGGCGCAAACCTCGAGGTGGATGGCTATGAGTTCGCCCCGAGCTTCTCGATCTGGACCACAATCGAGGAATGCTTGAACCCGCCCGTGATCTGGGAAAAGGACCGTGGCTGGTACACGACCGAGCCGTTCTCTGAGCCCGAGGTCTTCGATTTCCCCGAGGGCATCGGGAAGGTGGAGGTCGTCAACGTGGAGCACGAGGAAGTGCTGCTGGTGCCGCGCTGGATCAAGACGAAGCGGGTCACATTCAAGTACGGCCTCGGCGACAAATTCATCGGCGTCCTGCGGACTCTTCACATGCTGGGCCTGGATAACAAAGAGAAGATCAACGTCAAGGGAGTGCACGTCGCTCCCCGGGATGTGGTCGCCGCGACCCTGCCTGACCCTGCGCGCCTCGGGGACAAGATGCACGGCAAGACATGCGCCGGCACCTGGGTGCGGGGCAAGAAAGACGGACGGCCTCGAGAGGTGTACCTGTACCAGGTGGCGGACAACGCCGAGTGCATGAAGCGCTGGGGATGCCAGGCCGTGGTGGCACAGACGGCCTTCAGCCCCGTCATCGGCTGGGACCTGATTGAACATGGCATATGGAAGGGAGCGGGCGTGCTGGGACCGGAAGCGCTCGACCCCGTGCCCTTCATGGAAAAGATGGCAGAGTACGGCTTTCCATATGGCATGTTGGAGATGACAGCCTGAAGGTGGGGAGGCACTGCTGAGCCGCGCCCTCAGGGAACAGACCTTCAAGCCCGATGGGAAGCTCAGACCGGTTGCGTGACGGATTCTGAGCGCGTATAATCGCCCGATATTGTCGGTACGGAGGAGGCAGCCATGGCGTTCGGTTACAACGGCAAGATCCTGCACGTAGACCTTGCGAAGGGAACGCTGGAAGTCGAGTCCCCAGATGAGACTTTTTATCGCACGTACATGGGCGGGTCGGCGATGGGGGTGTACTACGTGTTGCGCGAGGTGCCGAAGGGCGCCGATCCGTTGGGTCCGGAAAACGTGCTCGCCCTGTTCGACAGCGTCACGACGGGCGCGCCGATCTCCGGTCAGAGCCGGATCAATGCCAATGCCAAGTCTCCGATCAGCGGCGCGATCGGCGATTCGCAGGCCGGCGGCTATTTCCCGGCAGAACTGAAGTTTGCTGGTTTCGACGGAATCGTCATAAGGGGAAAGTCCCCAAAACCCGTTTACCTGTGGATTCTCGACGGTAAGCCCGAGCTGAGGGACGCATCCAAACTAATGGGCAAGGTAACGGGCGAAGTCGACGCCATCCTGCGCGCGGAACTGGGGGACAAGAAGATCGAGATACTGCAGCATGGTCCTGCAGCCGAGCGGGGTGTGCTGTTCTCCAGCCTGGTGAACATGTCGAACCGGCAGAATGGCCGGACCGGCATGGGCCTGGTGATGGCGTCTAAGAATCTGAAGGCTGTTGTCGTCCGCGGCAAGAAGAAAGTCGACGTGGCGGATCCGAAAGCGCTCACCGCCCTCAATCGCATGGGGCCGAAGGAAGTGCCGAACAATCCGGACATGGACAGCCTGGCGAAGTACGGTACCGCCGGGGTAGTCACGTCGCAGAACATGTACGGAACTCTACCGACCTTCAACTACAACGAGGGCCAGTTCGCAAGCGCCGAGGCCATCAGCGGCGAGAAAATGGCCGAAACGATCTTGAAGGAACGCGAGACCTGCTATGCCTGCGTGGTGCGCTGCAAACGCGTCGTCGAGATCACGGAGGGCGCGCACAAGGCCGATCCAACCTACGGCGGTCCGGAGTATGAGACGCTGGGAACACTGGGCTCGTACTGCGGCATTGGCGACCTGGCCGCGGTTGCGGAAGCCAATCAGATCTGCAACGAGAACGGCGTCGATACGATCGCCTGCGGTGCGACGATCGCATTTGCGATGGAGTGCTATGAAAAGGGCATCATCACGGATGCCGAGACTGGCGGCCTCAAGCTCAAGTTTGGCGACGCCGAGGCCATGCTGGCGACACTCAAGCAGATCGTTACCAATAGCGGCCCGCTGGGCAAGGTCCTCTCGCAAGGGTCGGAACGCGCGGCCAAGGTCTGGGGCAAGGGCGCCGACGAGTGCTTGATCACGGTCAAGGGCGCAGAGGCACCCGCCCATATGCCGCAGGCGAAGCGCAGCCTCGCCCTCATCTATGCCGTCAATCCCTTCGGCGCCGATCACCAATCGAGCGAGCATGACTGGATGATCGAAGAGGGGATGGCCACGGATCTCTACATGAAGCGCCTGGCATTGCTCGACATGCCGGATATGCTGCCATCCATGTCGCTTGGGCCCGCCAAGGTGAAGTTTGCCTACCTGACCGAGGTGTTCTACTCCATGTTGGACACCCTGGAGCTGTGTCAGTTCGTCTGGGGTCCTGCCTGGACGCTCTATGGACCACAAGAAACCGCGGACATGATCAAGGCCGTCACGGGTTGGGACGTGACGATTGACGAGTTGATGCAGGTCGGCGCGCGGCGGCTGAACCTGATGCGCATGTTCAACGCCCGCGAAGGATTCGACCGGAAGCAGGACAAGCTGCCGAAGAAGTTCTTCAAGACGCTCAAGGGCACCGGTCCAACAGCCGGCATTACACTGACTCATGAGGAGGTCGAGGCGGCGTTGGATGAGTACTATCGGCTCGCCGGCTGGACGCCTGACGGGGTTCCGACGCTTCCGACGCTTGAGAAGCTCGGGATCGGGTGGGCGGCCTAGCGTCCCGGGGCGGCCTGGCGGTTCCCTGGACAGCCACTGGTGACGAGCCGCGTGTCGCCAGCCGCGCATGCTGGCTGGAGTAACGACAAGCGGAAGGACTGAGCATGGCGGATCTATACACCGAGAATTTCCCCCATATGTCGCCGGTTTGGGGCCGGATCTTTGATTTTGTAGCGGAGCGCGCCGAAGGCTCCTACATCTTCACGACGGACGGCCGCAAACTGCTCGACTTCACCTGTGGCATCGGCGTCACCAACACGGGGCACTGCCATCCGAAGGTTGTGGCTGCGATCCGTCAGCAGGCGGGTTCATTCCTTCACGCCCAGGCGAACATCGTCATTCACCAGCCGATGCTTCAACTGATCGAGGAGTTGCGCAAAATTGTTCCCGCTGCCATTGACGGTTTCTTCTTCTCGAACTCGGGCGCCGAAGCGATCGAAGGCGCCGTGAAGCTGGCGCGCGTGGCGACCGGGCGGCAGAACATCATCGTCTTCAGCGGGTCGTTTCACGGACGCACTGCCGGGACAATGGCGCTGACGACATCCAAGACGATCTACCGGGCGGGCTTTGGCCCGCTGCCCTCCGGCGTCTTCGTCGCTCCGTTTCCATATGCATTCCGCCTGGGCATGAGCGAGGAGCAGGCCTCCGCCTATGCCCTGGAGCAACTTGAATACTTGCTGGCATCGCAAACCGCCCCCAAAGAGACGGCTGCAATACTGATCGAGTCGGTGCTCGGCGAGGGAGGCTATGTCGTGCCGCCGGTCAGCTTCATGAAGGGCTTGCGGGAGATCTGCAACAGACACGGGATCCTGCTGATCTTCGATGAGATACAGTCGGGCTTGGGCCGAACGGGCAAGTGGTTCGCCCTGGAGCACTTCGGCGTGGTGCCGGATGTCATGACGGTGGCCAAGGGCATCGCCTCAGGTCTTCCGCTTTCCGGGGTTTTCAGCCGGCTCGATCTGATGAAGAAGTGGGATGTGGGTTCGCACGGAGGAACGTTCGGCGGCAACGCAGTGGCCTGTGCTGCCGGGGTGGCCACGATTCGTGCCATCCGTGAGGAGAAAATGCTCGATAACGCCAGAGAACGCGGCACGCAGCTTGTTACCGGCCTGCGCAAACTCCAGGAGGAGCATCCCGAGATAGCCGATGTTCGCGGCCTGGGTTTGATGATCGGCACGGAATTCGCGGTGAAGGGCAGAGCCGAGAACGCCAAAGCGGTCGTGAAAGAGATCGTGCACGCGGCTGAGCAGCAGAATCTGCTGTTGCTGACCTGCGGCACCTACGACAACACCATCCGCTGGATACCGCCTCTAAATGTTTCCTCGGCCCAGATACAGGATGGCTTGAAGGCCTTCGCCGCCGCCCTCGATCACGAACTCGGGAAATCATGAGCGAATACGCAGCGCGCGTCTGGCGGGTCGACGCTCGCGCGCAAGCGCTTGTGCGCGAGCCCGTTCCGGAATCCTGGCAACGGCTGGGCGGCCGGGGTCTGATTGCGCGCATCCTGCTCGACGAGGTCGACCCCGGTTGCGATCCGCTTGGCCCGCAGAACAAGCTGATCTTCGCGCCCGGCCTGCTTGTGGGTCACATGCTTTCGTCAACCGACCGGATCTCCATTGGGGCGAAGTCACCGCTTACCGGCGGCGTCAAGGAGGCCAACGCGGGAGGCCGCACCGGATTGCACATGGCCTACCTCGGGATGCATGCGCTGATCATCGAGGGGCAGCCGGCAGGTGCGAACTTGTGGGTGCTGCATCTTTCCGCCGAGGGCGCAAAGTGGGAGCGGGCGGACGACTTGAAAGGTCTTGGCGGCTACGAGACGGCGCGCAGACTCATCGCAGTCCATGGCGAGAAGGTGGCCATGGCGATTATCGGACCCGCAGGCGAGAGACAGATGAAGGCCGCCGCGATCCTGAACCTGGATAAGGACCGCGTGCCTGCGCGCCTGGCGGCGCGGGGCGGACTCGGTGCGGTGATGGCGACCAAAGGCCTGAAGGCGATCGTATTCGATCACTCGGGTGGCCAGAGACCGCCGCTTGCGCACCCGGACCTCTTTCGCGCGGCCCAGAAGGAATACACCAAGGCGGTGCTGGAGCATCCCCAGTCCATAGCCTATCGCGATTTTGGCACTGCCGGCATGGCCCACATGAGCGACGGATTTGGTGGCATCCCTACACGGAATTTCTCGGCCGGAACGTTCGAGAAAGTGGAGGATATCAGCGGCGAGACCATGCGCGAATTCCTGCTGCAGCGCGGGCGCCCCTCAGAGCCATCGCATGCCTGCATGGCGGGCTGCACCATCAAGTGCTCCAACATCTTTGGCGGGGAGGACGGCAAGGTGATCGTCTCGCCACTGGAGTATGAAACGATCGGACTGATGGGCGCCAATCTTGGCATCTCGTCCCTGGATTGTATTGCGCGCATGAATTGGGAGGTGAACGACCTGGGCCTCGATTCGATCGAGATCGGCGCTGGCCTGGGTGTCGCAGCAGAGGCCGGCCTGATGGAATGGGGTGACTGCCAGGCTGCGATGAGACTCGTGCTGGAGATCCGGAACGCCACCGAGGTCGGGCGCGCACTAGGGGATGGTGCCGCCGCAGCGGGCAGGAAGTTTGGGATCGAGCGCGTCCCCGTCGTGAAGGGGCAGGCGATGTCCGCGTATGAGCCGCGCGCCATCAAGGGCACGGGCGTGACCTACGCCACCTCACCCCAGGGGGCGGATCACACTGCCGGGCTCACGATCCGGGCCAAGGTCAATCATCTGGATCCGACGGTGCAGCGTGATGTGTCGCTGAACGCGCAGCTCAACATGGCCGGCTACGACACGGTCGGCGCCTGCATCTTTGCCGGCTTTGGGTACGCGGCCACTCCGGACGCGGTCGTAAAACGCCTGCTGCGCGCCCGCTACGGCTGGGAGGACATTCCGGACAACGTGCTGCAAGATCTCGGAAAGCAGACCATACGGATGGAGCGCGAATTCAACCGGCGAGCCGGCTTCACAGCCAAGGACGATCGTCTGCCGGCATGGATGACGAGAGAAAAGCTGCCACCGCACAATACCGTCTTTGATGTGTCCGACGAAACGCTGGACGACATCTTCAGCGGCATCTAGCGAAAAGCCGGCAGGGCTGGCTGCGCCTTGCCGACTTTCTGAGCCACCGAAGGGATTTGAACCCTTGACCTGACGATTACGAATCGTCTGCTCTACCAGCTGAGCTACGGTGGCCTTTTTGAGCGGCGGGGATTATACAAGGTTAGGCACAAACTAGCAAGTTTCCGAAGTATTTCACTCTAATACGTCACACTCCGTGAGAAACCAGGGAGATGCGACCGAGGACCTGTTCGCCTGCCAGGGCAGATGAGACCCCGGTCAACAGAACATAGATAACATGAACGTCGCAATGCTTTCATACCATACTTGCCCGCTGGCGATCCTTGGTGGGAAGGACACCGGAGGGATGAACGTCTACGTCCGCGACCTCACGCGGGAATTGGGCAGGATCGGCGTGCATGTGGACGTGTTCACACGCTCGCAGGACGAACACGTTCCGCACATAGTGCATGAACTGGGCTTCGGCAACCGGGTTGTGCACGTGCCGGCAGGTCCGGAGGTGCCGGCGCCCAAACCGAAGCTGCTGGAATACCTGCCGCAGTTCACCGAGGGTGTGCGGGCCTTCGCGGTTGCCAAGCATGTTCGTTATGACCTGATACACAGCCACTATTGGCTGTCCGGATTGGCTGCCGAATCCCTGTCAGAATCCTGGCGCGGCGTGCCGATCGTGCAGATGTTCCACACACTGGGGGAGATGAAGAACCGTGTTGCCCGGACGGACGAAGAGCGTGAGAGCCCCGAACGGATCGCCGCAGAAAAGCGGTTGTTGACGCGGGCTGACCGTATTATTGCGTCCACGCTGGCCGAACAGACCCAGTTGCGATTCCTGTACAAGGCGGATGATCGCAAGCTGGAGATCATCCCACCGGGCGTGGACCTGCAGCACTTCTACCCTATCCCTGCCGATGAGGCCAAGCTCTTCGTCGGTCTCAAACCGGAAGACCGCATGGTTTTGTTCGTGGGCCGGATCGAGCGGCTGAAGGGCGTGGAAACGCTCATTCGTGCGATGTCGCGGCTGAAGCTGGAGGGCGCGCATCGACCGGTCCACCTGGCGGTCATTGGGGGAGAGCCGGACGCCTCGCCCGATGAGATCACCACCGAGATGCGCCGGTTGCAGCAATTGTGCGACGAGCTGGGCATGGATCAGACCGTGGTGTTCCTTGGCAAGCGACGCCAGGATACCCTTCAGTACTACTATTCGGCCGCTGAAGTCGTGGTGCTGCCCTCGCACTATGAGTCGTTTGGAATGGTCGCCCTGGAAGCAATGGCGTGCGGCAGGCCGGTGATCGCCTCAGATGTCGGTGGGCTTGGTTTCCTGGTGCAGGATGGGGAGACCGGCTTCACCGTACCGGATGAGGACGTCGATCTGCTGCTCGGCAGGCTATCTCTGCTTCTCGGGGATCGGCAGCTCAGGACGCGCATGGGTGCCGCCGCGGCTGCGTATGCCCAGGACTATTCGTGGGACAAGATCGCCAGGCGGATCCTCGCCGTCTATCAGGAGTTGGTCTCGATCAGCGAACCATAGGAAGCATCGAGGTCGCCCGCAATGCCATGCAAAGCAGGCGTCGCCCGTGAGGGCGACGTTTCATCTTCAGTCAGGTCGTGGACGAGTCCGGGCCCCGGGCGCCGTGTTACTGTTCCTTCATTTTCACCAGGAAGAGCGTCGAGCCGTCCATCTCCTGCGAGCGCATATCAAAAGAATCCTTAAGGCTTTTTAGCAGGCGCGAGAGCTGCCGCTGGCCGTAGGTTCGGGGATCGAAGCCCGGATCCAACTGATACAGAGCGTTCCCCATCAGGTCCAGCCGCGCCCAGCCGTCCTCCTGGACCGCCATGTCAAACGCCTGTTCCAGGAGCGGCATAGGATCCGCATCGCCCTTTGGCGTTTGTTTGCGTGTAGATTTGCGCTGTGTTGAGCGGGCCTTGGCGGCCTTGGATTCGGAAACAAGGTTTTCGGTGTACACGAACACGTCGCAGGCATTCACAAATGGCTTGGGGGTCTTCTTCTCGCCTATACCCATCACGAAGATGCCGGTTTCCCGGATTCGAGTGGCCAGCCGGGTGTAGTCGCTGTCGGATGAGATCAGGCAGAAGGCATCCACCACGCTGGAGTGCAGCACGTCCATGGCGTCGATGATCATCGCGCTGTCCGTGGCGTTCTTGCCGATCGTGTAGCGGAACTGCTGGATGGGCTGGAAGGCGTGGTAGTTCAGGGTTTCCTTCCAGGAGTTCATGCTGGGCGTGGTCCAGTCTCCGTAGATGCGCCTCACGGTCACCTGACCGTAACGGGCAGCCTCCACCAGCATCTGGGTGAGCAGGCCCGCCTGGGCGTTGTCCCCGTCGATCAGCATGGCGATCTTTTGGCGCGGGAGGTTTGCGATTTGTTCGTCAGTCACGGTTGGGATTATACCTTAGTGGAGGCGGGCTGCGTCCCATGCGCCGTGCTCGCGAAAAGCGCTCGCCACGAGCGCTCGCGTCCGGCGCAAGCGTGGGTGCCGCCGGCTGCACCGGGGGGCAAATGTCAAAAATGTCCGTAACCTATACAGGCACTTGAAATTTCCGCGGAAGTGTGACAGAATGAACATGGTCCCGTTGTTGGGTGCCCCCCTCACCCAGCGGCGGGGCCATCTATTAGTGTCACAGTTCCCCCGCTGCCTCCCACCGGTCCAACTGGCCCACGTAGTCCGCGTCATCGTAGCGTGCCAGGGAGAACGCGGCCGCGTAGCCTGGCAACGGACCCCCGGCAACCTGGGCGGCAAGGAGCTCACCAGCCGCGCAGGCGGACATAATGCCATAGCCTGAGAGGGCGCCGATCAGGTATGCGCCGGCGACGGGCGTGCCCCCGATCAATGGGCGATTCTCACGCGTCCGGACGTAGTAACCCCCGTCGAGGTGGGGGCGGGGGGCGCGGCCGAAGTAGGCTGTCAGGCCGGGAAGCATGGTAGCGAGGCCGCGCAGCGCGATCTCGGGATATTGATCGTCCAACGGGATCGGAAAGACCGGATCGAGTGCCTGCGTGCGGTAGTCCCACAGCATGAGAATGGTCGCGCTGTCGCCGCCGCCCTCCGGGCGCGTGTGGGCACCCGGAGGAAAACGGCCGTTGAGCCACGAGTACGCGGCATCCGATTCAAACTGCGCGCGCTCGTCATCTCGCCACGGTAGAGACTGCGCGTCGGTCCATATCAACAAAGGCGCCTCGCGAGGCACGATGCGCAGATGATCCTCGAATGCCACTTTGAGGTGGATCTCAGCCTGTACCGGCAGGTCAAGTCCCAGGAGGCCGCCCACGCCCTTGAAGAACGGGCCGGCGGCATTTACGAAGACCTCGCATTCGATTCGCTCCGCGGTCTCCAGCGCGACGGCACTCACGGCGCCACCTGAAATCTCGACGCCCGCGACGCGTCCGGATCTGAACCCGGCCCCTTGAGCCCGCGCTCGCTCGAGCAGATGCATGCCCAACTGCTGGGCGCTCAGCCATCCGGCCCGCCGGACGTGCAGGGCAGCCACGATGGAATCCGTCACGCATGGGAAGTAGTGTTGGATCACCTCGCGGCCCAGCAACAGGTCAGCTCCCCCGGGTTCATTCCGGTAACCTTCCGGCTTTGCGGGACTGTACTTCGAAGACGGAGCGGTATGCAGCCGAAGTGGGCCTGCCCCGGATTCCGAGATCCGCGAAGCCTGTGCCTCCATCGCGGCCACGCCGCCCGGATCTGCCGTCAGGTACAGGTAGCCGCGGCGGTTCATCCGGAACAGGTTGGCGCTGGTGTCGGCGAGCGCCTCCATCAGATCGATGGAGCGATTCATCAGGGCCAGCATCTCACTATCCGGCCACCAATTGCGATAGCACTCGGTGGAGCTGTTACTCGTAAGCGTCAGGGGCGGGCGCTCATCCAGGAGCAAGATA
>JAZDHO010000234.1:0-7564 GCA_043805815.1 Chloroflexota bacterium | reverse complement strand
GTGGAATGCAATGGCGGGCGCTGGAAGGCGGGCGGTGGGCGACATATGTCGGAAGCTGACTTTGAGAAAATGCGGCGGGCGGCAGCCACGGGCTGGGTTGTGCTGCCGGTCTCGCCGCAACAGTTGGCGCGCGATCCGTGGGCATTCATTGGCGACCTGCGCGACGCGCTGGCATTTGCAAGGGCAAGGAGGCAGAGGACCGGCCCTTTTTGTTTGTGACAGGAGGCAAAATGAACGAGCGAGAGACGCGGGTAAATTGGTTGCATGTACGACTGACCCCTTCCGAGGCTGCGGTTTTGCGCGAGCGGGCGCGGCGGGAGGGCAAGCGTATAAGTGACCTGGCCCGGGCCCTGATGCTGGCCGGGGCGCCGGGACAAGACATGAATGAGGAGCACGTGGTCTGCCATTGGGCACAGGAAGGGGACAACGAGGATGATAAATGGTGGCGCACGTCCTGCGGGGAAGGATTCTTTTTACTCGAAGGCACTCCTGCTGAAAACGGGATGCACTTCTGTTCGCATTGCGGAAAGCCACTGGCGCAAGAGGAGGTGACGGCGTGAACGAGAGTAGCGTGCGATTTTGGCAAGCCGTGACAGTGGGCATCATCGTCATGGCGGCGATCCTGCTGATCGCGCAGTGCGCGCACGCCGACGCCGGGCCGCGGGCCATCATCGCCGGCAAGGTGTCGGCGCTCGCGGCGGCCGGTGATGGCTGCGCTGTGACCGTGCGCTACTTCCCGCTGCGGCATGTCCACCTGAGCCTCGGCTGGCCGTGCGAGACGTACCCCGCGGTGGGCAGTCGGGTGCGCGTGCTGGTGTACGCCAGCGGCGCACGGGCAATGGAGTGGTGAACAAGGTGAACGAGCAACAACTGGCGGAGATCGAGGCGCGGGCAAAATACGTCAGAGCCTTAGAGGAATTGATTATGGAAACCGCAATCGTACTCGATCCGGACTGCCCAGATATTGACGCATACCTGGACGGGCATTGCAGCCTGGTCGTGCGGGCGCGTGAGTCACAAGCCGACAACGCCAAGCTGCGGGAGCAATTGCAGGAAGCCGGAGAACTGGCGGAGGAGGCGGTAGGGTACGTGAGTCCATACTTTAGGGACAAGTGGAACATGGATGAGCGCCTACGCAACGTCCGGGGCGCGCTGAAATGGACGGGGCCGCCATGAGCAGCGGCCGCGTGGTCCTGCTGCTCTGCCTGCTCGCCTGCGTCATCGTCGCCGCGTCCTGGGCGCTGGCGTCATGCCAAGCTAAACAAGCGGAGATCGCCGATAGCCGCGCCTCTATCGAGCGCGTCCGCGAGCAGGCCCGGGCCGACATGGCGCAAGCCTCGCAGGAGGGACGCACAGAGCGCCTGCAATCGTTTCTCGCGGCGGTCCTGGCGTTGACCGTGGTCGCGAAGCAGGCGGACGCGTTGAATCAGATCCTGCCGAGCATTGTCGGCGTCATCCTAGGCGCGGCGCTGATGCTGGCCGCGCTGAACATCAAAAGGAGCTGAGGCATGGAAGCGTGGAAATCCGGTGAAGTAGAAGAAGCTTGCCAGGAAGCACCAATCTGGCGGGCGCTGCGCGAGGTGCAAACGGAAATCGAAGTGCTCTACAAAAATCAAAGCGTGCTCGAAGAACGATTGATACCAATCTTGCTGCCCTCGCGAGAAGACGTGCCCCGCGTACGTCCCAGTCAACCGAATCAACCGGAGGCGCGTGTCATTCTAGTCGGCAAGCTAGAAGACTTGCGAGACATGGTGCGGGTACGGCGGGAAGCGGTAGAGGCCCTGCTGTCGCGGTTGGCGATCTAATGCTGGCCGCGCTGAACATCAGAGGGAGGCAATGATGCGGAAAACTAAAATCACCTGGGGCGACTGTCCTGTTTGCGGACCATGCGGCGAGCCCGTGTGCCGCACCGAGCATTGCATTTTAGACGGCTGGAGCGGATTGCCTTTGCATGTCTGCACTTGCCCGGACTGCGGCGAGCACCACGCAATTGTCCTCTACGATTGCCCGGACTGCGCAGAGGAACGCTGATGCCTGACTACCGCCAGCCCGGGCCGTGTCATCGCACAATCACATGCAAGGTATGTGGTGCTTCCTTGCGTCTTGAGCAACCGGAGTGGCCGGAATTCCTAGCGGAAAAGAATGCATTCAAGGCAGAACACCGGAGACACATTCCCCCGGAGACACTCGGGCCATTCAGAGAACACCTTGATATCAAGATGCCACGAATAGGCCCCATACATTCCGACGAGAATCCACATGCCTGACTACCGCCAGCAAGTCGCCACCGTCCGCGAGCCGCTGCGCGAGCTGTCGCTGTTCAGCGGCGCGGGGGGCGGCTTGCTGGCATCGCTACTGCTTGGCTGGCACACAGTGGGCTATGTCGAGATAGATGGCTACTGCCAGCGCGCGATTGCAGCGCGCATAAAGGACGGCATCTTACATGACGCACCAATCTTCGGCGATCTCCGAACATTCATCAGTGACGGGTACGCCGCAAGCTATACGGGAATGGTTGATGTCATCAGCGGCGGCTTCCCCTGCCAGCCCTTCAGCCTCGCCGGCAAGCGCGCCGGAAGCGCCGATGAGCGCAACCTATGGCCCGCGACCATCGAGTGCATCCGCGTGGTACGACCCCGCTTCGCATTCCTGGAGAACGTACCAGGGCTCCTTACTAGCGGATACTTTGGCAGCATCCTGGCTGATCTGGCCAAAAGCGGGTATGACTGTCGCTGGCGTATTCTATCCGCAGCCGAGTTGGGCGCGCCGCATAAGCGCGATAGGTTGTGGATTGTGGCCCACACCGCGGGCCAGCTTAGGGATGACTGCACGACTAACAAGTTACGGGGCGAGCAGGGCAGCGGAGAGGAATGGAAACCTGGAAGACAAGATTTTGGAATTCTACCCCTTGGAAGCCGTTGGGAAATACATCAACCCGCCATTTGTAGAGAAGATGATGGGTTGGCCTTTGGGGTGGACCGCCTTAGAGCCCTTGGCAATGGACAACTACCAATCGTGGCTGCGACAGCATGGAGGCTGTTGACCGATGGACTATAAGCAGCAGACCGCCGCCGTCCACACGCGGGAGCCGCTGCAAGCGCCGACGCTGCGCGGGCAAGTCGGCGTGCCGCTGGCCCTGGCGCTGACCGGCAGCCTGTCGGTCGCGCTGGCCCTGGGCTGGCTGGCCGCCGAGGTGGGGCTGCCTCCGCTGCGCGTCATGGGGCTGGCGCTCGTGCTGTGCTTCCCGGTGGGCATGTGGTACTTCGTGCGGCAGGCGTGGCGCACGCTGTGGCGCGAGGAGGTCCGACGCGGCGAAGACCTGGACGGCGATCATGTCGTCGGCCCGCCGTCGCACCCGGTGCTGGTTGGCGCCAGGCAACGCAACCTCCACGACGAGCAGGCGGCGGCGCGGGAACTGTACGACCGTCGCCTCGAATGGTTCGTGCGGACATGCCACCAGCGTCTCGGGCGCGGGCGCGGCATCGCGGAGAAGGACATGACGCAGTTGCATCTGCCGGACGGCCGCAAGCTGACCTTGGAGCAGTATGACGAGTACCGCGATCTGCTACTGCGGGCCGGCTATGCTGAGTGGCGCAATCCGCAGCGGCACAAGACCGGCTGGCAGTTGGTGCCCGGCCTGAGCGCCGCGGAGATCATGCGGCAGGCGAGGATGAGGCAAGAGTGAGCCTGCGCATGATGCGCTTGCGTGCGCTGCGGGCGCACGGTGCTGCGCAAACGGCGGCGCACAGCCGCGGGGGAGGAGAGAAGTGACGCTCGCGCTGTCAATGCTAGAGCGTGCGCATGAGATGTGCGCGCTGCTGCTATCATATCCACTGGAAGATAGATATGCCGCAACACAACTGGCGTCTATGTATGCCCTGCTGTCCATTGCTGAGGACATTCACATGATGGCTACCGCGCCATGCCCGGAGGCGACACTAGAGCATGTCAGCGGGGATACCGATGCCTGACGCCAAGCCGCAATGCGACGCCACGCTGACCCTCGCCAATGGCCGGCAGTCCGTCACGATCCGCTGCAAGTTGCGGGCGGGCCACGACGGCACGCACTCCCACATCGGCATCACTGGCAAGCTGATCTACGGCATCAACTGGCGCGAGCATGGCGCGGATCAGCCGCGCAAGACGCGGTGCGATGACGCGTGACGCGGCCCGCTTGCAATACGCGGCATGTTGGGGTATAATGGGGGTGTCTGCCAAGATAAAACGAATGTGGTCCGATGACAACTCTATTACCTGGGCTTAAGGCCCTCGGCATGTTGGGCGGACCCTTCGCTGTCTTGGCAGACGCGCAGACTTCCGACATGCCGGGGGCTTTGCGCATTCCGGGTAGGGGGTCAAGACCATGAATGAGATACCGAGAGAATGGCGAGAGGCCCGTAGAGTCGCCCTGAAGCGTGACGGTTATCGCTGCCGGGTGTTCGGATGCCCGGTCAAAGGAGCTGCCCGCTTGACGGTACACCACGTCATGCCACGGGACGAAGGCGGTGGTGACAACTCCGAAAATCTCCTTACTTTGTGCCCCAAACACCACGACGAAATCGAGATTGCCGGGATTCGTGACATAGCCTTTATCGCCTCATGGAATGGCCCCGAAGATGCCCTTGCCGGTGTGTCTAGGACTACTTTAGACGTATTCCGGGCTCCGGAATCTTTATACACGTCCCGTAGGGTGCAAGCGGAGCAGCGCACGCCGGAAACTCAAAATCTGCATATCTGCGACAGTGCTGTGGTTCGGCAATAAAGCGGATAAAGATAGACGGTAGAACTTGGCAAGACGTTGCGAATAACCTGGCATATCCGCCCCAGTTCTCCGCCACACTCAGCGCAATCGTCCGCAATAGGCCCGGTGCCATCTCCTCTGAGGGGGAGGATGATTTGCGCCGCCGCCTCAACACGCTATACCCGTCTAGTGTAATCGAGTCAGATAGAGAACGCGAGTCGTTTGGGTCCGGTGCTGTTGGCAAGATACTCGCGGAGACTCGTATCGCCATTTGGCAACGCTACGATGGCAGTTGGCGCAAACTATCCGACATATTGGGTATTCCCCATAGCATTCTCCATGCGGCCGCGCACGAGGAATGGGAGCACGTCGGCTGGCAAACACTGCGCAAGATCAGGAGGTCTCTGGGACTGCCTGATCCCGGCGAACTCGTCGCCGCTACCAAGCGCCCACCTCCCCCGATCCGCCCCGCGGCTGAGCCCGAGTTGGCCATCGTCCAAGTGTGGCGCTGTCCGTACTGCGGCATGACCAGCCGCGACCGGCGCGTCGTGCGTCGGCACGCGCAACGCTATTGCCGGAAGTGGCAGGCCCCGGAATAGCCCCGGTCCCCCGAACGAGTTTGCGAAACTGGTGCCGTTGTGTAACTATAGGCACTTGACAACTGTATGCCATTATGCTATACTGTAGTCAAGATCAAGACAAAAGCCAGGGCGAAGCGGAAAAAGCCAACAAGCAGAGAGTAGGCCAAGCCGCAGGAAGAGTAGGGACAGGGCAAGGCGAACCGGGGAGGACCCGCTACCGAAGCAAGAGTAAAGCAGCCAACGGGCGTCACAAGCCGCCGGGTAATCGCTGAGTGAATCTAAGCAAGGAGACGCACACATGAAAGCCACCCCAGTCGGCGTAGCGCAAAGAAAAGTCTTGGATGCACTGAACCTGACCGCCGAGGACTTCTTCGCGGCAAACCAGGTCTTCGAGAACGTCGGCATCGTAGTGACCAGCAAGCGCGTTGGTCGAAGCAGCGAGCCAGTGGTAAGACTGCTGGAAACGCACTTCGCCGTCTTCAACCAGGACGGCGAGGGAGAAGAGTGGAACAAGTGCTTCCAGCCGATCGATCTAACACCGGTCGCTCAATGGATTGTGGAATAAGGAGATAACCATGACTATCACCGAGAAGCTTGACCGTGGCATGTGGTGCGCTTACGCTGGCCACTACGTGGCCAGTGCGAGCGAATACCGAGACGAAGAGACTGGAAATGTCAAGTACATCCTAAGCTATCATGACGGTGACATGCCAGCATTCAACTCGGAATCGTTCAGCTCCATGGCAGCGATAATCGCTGCCATGCGCGAGGTCCAGCCGGACCTGCGCAAGTGGAAGAAAACCGCGGAATAGTCAACTCCGCTAACATCATCAGGGCGGGTCTGACCACCCGCCCGCCGTAACGGACCGATGCCCGATTGCCAGCTCGGGAGGCGGAACACGGAGCAAGCGAAGCAAAAGGAGAGGACCATGCGAAAGACCATCTACACCATCCCCGCCGCCATGACGGCGGCGGAGGTGCTTCCCGCCCTTAACCTAGTGCAGTACGGACCGCGGAAGTTTGTCTGGTGCTCCGGGTCATTCCCCGTCAGCATCAGCTTCCGCACCGCAGAGGTTGCCGTCGAATTTGCACGGCAGCAGGGCTGGATGAAGTAGCACGACACGGACAAAGGAGAGGGATCATGTACACATATGGCGAAATGAGACACATTGCGGCTGGTGCCGTGCGGTCGTACCTGCGCGAGCTTGGCATCACACCCGAAACCGCCTCCGTAGCCGAAGCGGAGGCGGCACTTGATGAATTGGCCTGGCGCGAGGAATCGCTTGTTGCCTATGTGTGGTGGGTACAATGCAGCTCGCAGCGCCAAACGCGCCTATTTCGCCGCGAATGGCGAAAATGGTGCAACCAACAGATGTCAATGTCGATATCCTCCCAGCGGTAGTCACACACGGGCCGGCCAGCGACCGGCCCAGGGTCCGCGGTGATTGACGCCGCGCTGAAGACGATCCCGGTAGGATCGAAACCCAAAGGAGAGACACGATGGAAAACAAAAATGTGTACTACGCATGGGCTGGCAACGATCAGGGTGCATCGACAGACGTTTTCGGGCGGGGCGCCTCACAGCGCAAGGTCGAAGACGCCGCCCGCCGCCAACTCGGCGCGGGCTGGCAGGTGCACGTGATGCGCGTTGACGTTGATGGTGACGGGCAGAGCGTCATGGGCGTGACCGAGGTCAAGACGTTCCGCACCCGCCGATAGCATCAGCCCGCGCCCGCCGGGTCATGCGGGCAAGAGGAGGACGCCATGAAGCGCGAAACCCGAAGGAGAGACACGATGAAGCAGTATCTCGTTCGACACGGCGCTGGGCTTACGGCGGTCGACACCGTACCGCAGCTCGCCCGCCTAGCAAACGTGCTAGGCAGAGACAATGAGCGCCTCGAATACTGGGTGGAGGAGGACGGCGAAGACGACCGACCTCTGAGCGATGAGGAGTATATCGAGCTTGCGTACCTTCGCTGCGCCTAAATGAGAGGAGACACGATGAAGCGCGTAACGATTGAGGTTCGGACGGTGGACGCCCGCGGTGACGGGCGATATTGGCGACTGGGCACAGCCAGCCCGACTCGCGCCAGCGAGTTCGCGCACGAGATCAACGCTTATATCACGGCAGAGCAAGGCGCGTATCACCCGCGCCTGATCTTCGTAGACGGCAACGCTGTTGACCTGGAGCGCGTGTACGACGCAGTAAACGAGGCGATACCATGCCCAAGCGCCTGACCAC
>JAZDHO010000233.1:0-2493 GCA_043805815.1 Chloroflexota bacterium | reverse complement strand
GTCGAAGAGGAGTCGGACGAGACGCTGTACTGGCTCGAACTACTTGCTGAAGGGAATCATCTTCACTCAGATGAGCTCGTGGGGCTGACCAAGGAGACGCATGAGATCCTTGCCATGACGGTTGCATCGATCAAGACTCTGCGCTCGAAGAGCGCCCAATCGAAAATCCAAAATCGTAAATCGTAAATTCGCATGTCTTCCCTCCTCGAACCCCTCCAGTACGCCTTCATGACGCGTGCCTTTGCGGCCAGCGTGATTGTGGGCGTGCTGTGCGCGGTGATGGGCACCTACGTGGTGCTGCGCGGCATGGCTTTCCTCGGCGACGCCCTGGCGCACGCCATCCTGCCGGGCGTGGCGATCGCTTACTTGCTGCAGGGCAATCTGCTCATCGGGGCGCTGGTGGCCGCGGTGGTCGTGGCGCTGGCCATCGGCTTCTTCTCGCGGCAGGGCACCATCAAGGAAGATACGGCCATCGGCATCCTCTTCGCGGCCGCGCTCTCGCTTGGCGTGGCCCTAATCAGTTCGATGAAGACCTACGCCGTGGACCTGGGTCACATTCTGTTCGGCGATGTGCTGGGCGTCTCGTCGGCCGATCTGTGGCTCACCGCGGGCCTGGGCCTGGCCGTGCTGCTGACCGTGGTGCTGCTGTACAAGCCGTTCCTGGTGATCTCGTTCGATCCCGTGCTGGCGGCGACGATGCGACTGCCGGCCGACCGGCTGCGCATGCTGATGTTGGTGCTGCTGGCGCTGACGGTGGTCGTCTCCCTGCAGACGGTCGGCGTCGGGCTGGCGGCGGCCATGCTGGTCACGCCCGCGGCCACGGCCTTTCTGCTTACCAGGCGCCTGGTGCCGATGATGCTGATCGCCGCGCTGCTCGGAGCCCTGTCTTCAGTTGTCGGTTTGTATGTGAGCTACTACGCCAACGTCGTGTCGGGCGCGGCGATCGTGCTGACGGCAACCGCCTTCTTCCTGCTGGCTTGGCTCTTCAATCCGCGGCAGGGCATCTTGCGGCACAGGCCGCCTCAGGTCTGAGCGGCGCGCTCCCCAAATTCCCCCCGACGCACCTTCGACTCTAGCTGGCCAGTGGCCGGTTAAGCTCCGTGCGCCATTTGGACGAGTCCGAACCGGACTCAGGGCCGACCGCGTACACCTCCCACAGGCCCGGTCCGGACTCGTGGCCGTTGTCCTTGATCCACTCGTCGAATTCGCCCCAGCCACCCGGGAGACCCTCATACGGGCCGTGATAGACAGTGCGGGCGACCCTGGCGGCGGGCAGCTGTCCCGCCTTCATGCGGCCGGCGGGCTTGACAGGCGCCGCAACCGGAACGCCGATCTCAAAGTCGAAGGTGTCCGGGTCCATCTTGGAGTGATGCGTGAACCACGGCCCCACGGGCGTCACGCCCTGGGCAGCGAGGCTTTCCATGAGCTCGCTGTAGCCGGGACCCATCACCTCTCGTATCTTGTCGCGCAGCACGGTGACGTGGATGACGGCGGCCTGCTGCGCGGCCGTCTGGACGATCTGTGGTTCGTCGATCATGGGGACTCTCCTTTGGCGTGGGGCACAGAACCAATAAGGCGCCCATTGTAGCATGAGGGTCATACGCGGGTTCGGCCCTCGGTCCGCCGCACGGACCAGCAAGAATGTATAATCCCCCGCACTCAGAGAGGAGATTCCCAATGGCAGTCGTCGAAACAAGTATCAGCATCAATCAGCCGGTCGAGAAGGTGTTCGCGCATATCACGGACATCGAGAAGCAGAAGGACGGGAACCCGAGCATCACCGCCATCGAGATGGGCGGGAAGGTGGCGGTGGGGACGCGCTACAAAATCAAGATGAGCCTTTCGGGCCGCGAATTCGTCATCGAGAACGAGATCGTGGCGCTGGAGCCGAACAAGACCCTCGGCATCAAGACGCTGGCCGCGCCCCCGGCAGCGCCCGTGACCAACACGTACACGCTGGAGAAGGAAGGCAGCGGCACGAAGCTGAGCCTGGCGATGGACGCAGTTGTGATGCCGGGCACCGAAGGAATGGTGGTGCCGTCGCTGCGCGCAGGTTTGGATACGGCTCTGGCGGGCATCAAGAAGGCATTGGGGTAGGCCAATTGAGGATTTACACTTTGCGATCGCCCATTGGGGGCGCGCAGGCCTCGTTCTCCTAGTGATCTGCGTGTCCTTGGTGTTTAGTCCCCGGCCCTCCTGCGAACCGCGGGAGGGTTATCGTTTAGAATACATCCCATGCACCGACGCCGAGGCGCCTCACTTACAGCCAGCGCGCTTTTATTCCTACTTCTTTCGTCCTGTTCGAGCCCAACGCCGTTCCCAACTCTCACTCCGGCACCGCCGACCGAGACGCCCGTCCCGCCAAGCCCGACGCCGGATCCGACGGCAACCGCCACCCTGGTCCCCGCGCCCGAGCGCGCCGCATACAGCATCAACGCGGTCATGGACTACGTCGCCAGGACCGTTGTAGCCGATCAGACCATCGTCTACCCG
>JAZDHO010000232.1:0-2118 GCA_043805815.1 Chloroflexota bacterium | reverse complement strand
CGTCGCGGCGATGACCTCGGCGTTGCCGACCGCCAACGTCCCTGCCACGCTCGCCGGGCCGGTGGTCAGGCAGGCCGCCATGGTCATGAAGCCGGTCGGGATGCCAACCTCAGCGGCCAGCAGGGCCGCATCCAGGCTGCCAGCGTCGTGACCGAGCGGCGGCGCGGAGCACTGCATCAACGAGAGCACCGGGCGTCGGCGGAGCTTGTCCCTGCCACCCACGATGGCCGCCGCCATTTCGATGGCAGCCCTGGCCTCGCGCGCGTTGTAGATGCTCTCGGTCTGGACATGCTTGGTGGAGTTCTCCCAAATGGCCTTGATCTCGTGCAGGCCGCGCGTTTCCGGCGGCTTGTCCTGCGCCGAGACCGGCACCCAATGGAAAGCCACTTCCTCGGTCGCGTCGGCGAGGCGGGCGATGTCGGCCACGTCTTGTAGACGGGAAGTGCGCCGCTGGCCGCTCTGGATGTCTAGCACTTCCACGCCGCAGCCGTCCGTGCCCACGTAGACGTGGTTGCCATCCAGTAGCAGATCCTGGTTGGGGTCGCGCGCCGCCAGCGAATAGACCGGTGGACAGGTTTTGAGCGCCGCCTCGATCAATTCGGGGCGGGCGCGGACGATCATCTTGGTGCGGTCAACACTCGCGCCGTGCGCCTCCCAGATTTCCAGCGCTTTCTGTGAGGGGAAGCGTATGCCCACGTTCTCTATGATATGCAGAGTCGCGTCGTGGATGCGTTTCACTTCGACCGGCGTAAGGATTTCCAGCCGCAGCTTGGGGTTAGTGATGGATTTGATAATCTTGGACATGCTTCCAACCTCTCCCTTCTCCCTGTGTTGGGAGAGGGGCCGGGGCTTGCACTGAGCGAAGTCGAAGTTGTGAGGGCCTACGCCGCGCCGACCAACTGCTTGGCAACACCGACCGCGCCGATGGCATCCTCGGAGTAGCCGTCGGCTTCGATTTTTTGCACCCAGTCACGGGTCACGGGCGCGCCGCCCACCATCACCTTGATCTTTTTGCGCAGCCCTTGCTTGTCCAGTTCTTCGATCACTTCCTTCTGCTTGACCATGGTGGTCGTCAACAAGGCGCTCAGGCCTACGATGTCGGCATCCACTTCTTTTGCCTTTTCGATGATCTTGCCTGTCGGCACATCCACGCCCATGTCGAAGACCTGGAACCCGGAGGCCGAGAGCATCGTCCCGACCAGGGACTTGCCGATCTCGTGGATGTCGCCTTCGACGGTCGCCAGAACGACCTTACCCAGCATCGTGCGCTGTATGCCGCGTTTCTGCATCTCTGGCTCCAGCGTGGAGACGGCGGCCTTCATGGCCTCGCCGGCCATGACCAGCTCGGGCAGGAAGGCATCCCCTTTGGCGAAGGCCTCGCCGACCTGGTTGACGCCCATGACGAAGCCCTGGGTGATCGCCTCCAGCGGGTCCATGCCGGCTTCGATGGCTTGCCTGGCCAGCGCAACCGAAACGTCCGAATCGCCGTCAATGATACTTTGGGCCATTCTTTGGAATAATTCTGCGCTCATGAAATGACTCCTTGTCGTGAAATTCAATGCCATCAAATTATAAGGGAAGAACCGTTTTCTGGCGAACCGGTTGTCAATAGTATTCGTTTTCTTCGAATTGCGAGGAACGAATCCCCTGCGCCCCGGACCCGCGTTTGAGTTCCTCGACACGCTGCTGCAATTTGCGCTCCTGCTTTTCGATGTTCTTCCATTTCTTCCAGGCGAATGATTCTTCGATCGGCAGGAAATCCTCGACGGGGGCGCGCAGGGCCTCCTCCGGCATAATAGAGGGGACACTAGCGGGAGTGAGGCAGGAGAAGCGCATGGGGGGCAGGCGGGGAATGGCAAAGCGGCGGCGCTGCTCGAGCATGAACCTATTCTCCATGCGGCGGTAGACCTGATAAGCCAACTGAAAGAAGAGCAGGGCTGTGCGTAAATACCAGGTCTCGGACAGGCCGGAGCGGAGGGTAACCTTGTGATTAACAATGAGGAAGGCACCCCTTTTGACGAGCGCCGGGAGATCAAACCCGCTATGCTGGAGGAAATCCGTGTAGAGGCGGCAGTAGATGGTGAGCAGGCGGCCGCTGAGGAACAGGCGGCGGTAGTA
>JAZDHO010000231.1:0-17405 GCA_043805815.1 Chloroflexota bacterium | reverse complement strand
TCGGGCAGGCGTGGAGCACGAGCTAATTTGCCGATACCGATCCGCACTCGAAGATCGATCTCAAACTCGAAGCTCCAAAGGGCGCCACCCGGCACACCCTGTCCCATTCCGGCATTCCGGAGGGGCAGGCAGAGAGCTATGAGTCCGGCTGGGAGGATTCGTACTTTGCCCCGATGCGAGAGTACTTCGCGAAGTGACGTTCCGCGCCGCTGAGCCGGAGCGGCGCGCTTTGCCGGTCTTCAGTCCCCGGTTTTGTCTAGCAGTTCCAGGACCAGGCTGTCGGGTACCTGGACAGCCACCAACTCGCCGCGAACGGTGATCTCCCCTTCTGCAGTGATCCATTCCTCGATGACGGCCTTGCGTCCCCGCACTTCCTTCACCTTGCCTCGGACCTCCAGGGTGGCTCCGAGTGGCGTGGGCTTCAAGTAGTCCACATGCAATGAGGCCGTGAGGTAGCGCAGCGCGGGTTCGGAGTCCATCGGCCGGCCCTCGGCACGGTATGCGGCGGCGGCCGCGGTCCCTGTGCCGTGGCAGTCAATCAGCGAAGCCAGCATCCCGCCGTAGACGTAGCCGGGAATCGAGATGTATTCAGGCTGCGGTTTGAAAAGGCAAACCGACTCTTCCCCGTCCCAATAGCTCTTGATCTGGTGGCCCTGGTCATTTAGGCGCCCGCACCCATAACAGTGGGCAAGGTGATCAGGATAGAAATGCTGGAAGGGCTGCTCTGTCATGGCGTTGGTGCTCCCGCGGGTATCGTGGTCGCCAATGGTCTTGGCGTGGCGGAGGGCGAAGGCGTTGGCGTCAGGGTGAGCGTGAGTGTGAGCGTCGATGTGGGCGCGAAGCTCGGAACGGTCGTCGGCACATCACCTTGCACCAGGAACCGACCGCTCACGACGAATCCCTCCCCCACAAAGAGCTGTACGCTGTAGATGCCAGGCTTCCATTGATCCGGCCGCGGGCTCCATTCGGTGAAGTATGCGCCACCCGTTCCGCCATCCCACGGATAACTCTCCCAGCTCACGAGCTCTCCATCGCGAATCCAAAGCGCGGTCCACTGCACTCCAGGAAGCATCCCGTCGTAGGTGAAGATGCCAAACATGTGCCCGACCGGGTTCTGGAAGACGGTGTTGGGGTCATCCGCCGGGTAGCCACCGCCCGCCGACGTGAACTCGAGGGGCGAAAAGACCACGTCGGGATTGGGCGTGACTGTGCTCTGGAAGAGCGCCTGAATGGGCGCTGGAATGTGAGGCGTGGCACTGGCGGTCGGAGTCGCGGACTCAACAGGCGTGTCCGTGAGGGTCGGACTCAGGGTGATTGTCGGCGAGAGCGTGATCGAAGGGACGGGCGTAATCGTTGGCGTAAGCGACGGAGTCGGCGAGGGTGGGAAATACTGATACGCCGCCGGCAATCCGTAGATCGGAAGTGCAACAGCCGCCAAAAGCAACAGGATGGCGGCGCCGAGCTGGCGCCGGCCGGCGGCTTCGCGCCGTTTCCTAAGATGAAAGAAGGTCATCCTGCGCGCTGCGCGGATCGTCCGCAAACCGTTGCGCACAACAAGCAGTGCAAACAACACGAGCAGCAACACAAGAGCGATGGTCCCAGCCTGAAGATCCACGCGCGGCATTATACTGCTTCCGCCTTGAAGCACTGACCGCGCGCCGCCCGGAGCATCTTCCGCACCATCGGAGGTTGTTGTTGCTGCGTCAATCTGGTCAAGGTAGAATTGCCTCCATGGATGATATGGTCTTTCTCAAGCTGGGTGGCTCCCTGATCACTGAGAAGACACAACGATACACCCCTCGGCTCCATAAACTGCTTGACCTGGCAACAGAGATCCGAATGGCGCTCGCGGAGATGCCGAAGTTGCGACTGGTCCTCGGACACGGCTCGGGCTCCTTCGGACACTACGCCGTCCAGGAGCACCTGAATGCGGAAGCCCTTCGCACGTCCGCGCGAGGGAGACCACGGTCTGACGGAAGCTTCTGGCGGGGCTTCGCGGAGGTGTGGTACCGGGCATCCGAACTGAACAGATACGTCGTGGACGCGCTGCATGAAGCGGGGCTTCCCGTCGTGGCACTGGCGCCATCCGCAGCTACCACAACCTCCGGCGGCGCGATCGTCTCCTGGGATCTCACGCCGCTGCATGCCGCGCTGAATTCCGGCGTCCTGCCCCTGATCTTCGGCGATATTGTCTTCGACGACCTCCAGGGCGGGAAGGTGCTCTCCACCGAGGCCCTGATGTGGCACCTCGCCCACCAGCTGAAACCACGGCGCATCCTGCTCGCGGGCCTGGAGACCGCCGTTTGGGCGGATTTCCCAAGTCGGTCGTCGCCGATCGACAAGATCACGCCGGCCACCTTCAGCTCGATTGCCGACAAGATCGGCGGATCCCACGGAGCGGACGTCACGGGGGGAATGAGATCCAAGGTCGCGGAGATGCTCGCCTTGGTGCAAGCCGTGCCGGGTCTGGCCGTGCAGATCTTTTCAGGAGAGATCCGTGGAAACATACGGAAGGCCATCGCTGGCGAGACCCTGGGAACCATGATCGCGAGTGACTAAGGTAATGCCGGGGGTGGACAGATTGCATTGTGAAATTTTTCCATAATCGGCTAGAATCTTGAAAAAAGGAGCCCACATGGCATTCAAGACGAGTAGACGCGGGAAGGCCTCGCCTGCAAGGAAACGAGGCCCAGCGGTCAGAACCAGGCCGGGCAAGAAGGTTCGGGCGGCGGGCCGGTCCCCCGCAGGCGGGAAGACGGCGGCCTTTGTGCCAACGAAATTGAAGCTGCGACGTCCGGTTCCGTCGGATATCGAGATCGCGCAGGAGGCCAAGCTTAAGCCGATCCTCCAGGTGGCGGAAGAACTGGGAATCCGCCCGGATGAGCTGGAGCTTTACGGCCCATACAAGGCCAAGGTCAAGCTCGACATCCTGGAGCGCCTAAAGAACCGGCGCAGCGGAAAGTACGTCGACGTCACGGCAATCACGCCGACACCGCTCGGTGAAGGCAAGACGACGACCACTGCGGGGCTTTCGCAGGCACTGGGCGCCCACCTCGGCAAGCGAGTCGTGACGGCAATCCGGCAGCCTTCGCAGGGTCCGACGTTCGGCATCAAGGGAGGCGCAGCCGGCGGCGGGTACTCCCAGATCGTGCCGATGGAGGATTTCAACCTGCACCTCACGGGCGATATTCACGCCATCACGGCTGCGCACAACCTGTGTGCTGCGGCTCTGGATGCGCGTGTGATGCACGAGTCTTTGCAGGACGACACGAAGCTCTTCGACGCGCTCTGTCCGCCAGACAAGAAAGGCAATCGCAGGTTTTCGCCAAGCATGCTGCGACGACTGAAGAGGCTGGGCATCCACAAGGCCAATCCCGAAGACCTGACACCAGAAGAACGCAGCCGCTTCGCCAGGCTCGACATCGACCCCTCCACGATAACCTGGAGGCGGGTGATCGATGTGAACGACCGGATGCTGCGCCAGATCGAGGTGGGCCTGGGACCCGATGAGCAGGGATTTCAGCACCGCTCGGGCTATGACATCACCGTCGCCAGCGAGATCATGGCGATCCTGGCGCTGACCACCGGCCTGGAAGACATGCGAGAACGCCTGGGGGCGATGGTGGTCGCGACCAACAAGCGCGGCGAGGCGGTTACCGCCGAGGACCTGGGAGTGGCGGGGGCGCTCACCGTGTTGATGAAGGATGCCATCAAGCCGAATCTCATGCAGACGTTGGAAGGCACGCCGGCATTTGTGCACGCCGGACCCTTCGCGAACATTGCACACGGGAACAGCTCGATCCTGGCGGACAAGATCGCCCTGAAGCTGGCGGACTACGTGATCACCGAGTCCGGTTTTGGCGCCGACATAGGCATGGAGAAGTTCTTCGACATCAAGTGCCGGTTCAGCGGCCTGATCCCCCAGGTGGTAGTGCTGGTGGCCACGGTGCGCGCCCTCAAGATGCATGGCGGCGGCCCCAAGGTGGTGGCAGGCAAGCCGCTGGCGCCGGAATACACCGACGAGAACCTGGACCTGCTGCGCAAGGGCTTGCCTAACCTTGAACGACATGTGCAGAACGCCCTCAAATTCGGAGTGAATGTGGTGGTGGCAGTCAATTCGTTCGCCGCCGATACGCCGGCGGAGGTGGAGCTGGTCCGCGCGTCCGCTCTTGAGTTCGGCGCCATGGATGCAGTCGTATCCACGCACTGGGCGGATGGTGGCAAGGGCGCCGTAAAGCTGGCCGAGGCAGTCGTAAGGGCCGCTGAGAGGCCGAGCAACTTCAAGTTCCTGTACCCGGTCGAGATGTCGATCAAGCAGAAGATCGAGACCATCGCCAAGGAGATCTATCGCGCCGACGGAGTGGACTTCAGCCCCGAGGCGGAGGAGCAGATCGAGCGCTACAACCGGCTGGGCCTAGACAAGCTGCCGATCTGCATGGCGAAGACCCACCTTTCGTTCACAGCTGACGCGGCTGTTAAAGGCGCACCAAAAGGATTCCGCATCGGCGTCCGCGAGGTGCGTGCGTCCGCCGGCGCGGGATTCATCTATCCGCTGCTCGGCAAGATGAGCACCATGCCGGGGCTTCCCACGAGGCCCGTGTTCTATGACGTGGATCTGGATCTAAAGACGGGCAAGGTTGTGGGCTTGTTCTAGGCCATCTGCATCTCGCCCTGAGAAACTCATCAGCCCCCATCTAGGACGGGGGCTGATGCTTACATGCGCAGGCCTTGACCACTAGTGCGGCAGCGGGCACGCTCCGAGCTCGACGCGAACAACGACCGATCCGGGCGCATCGCCGCCAACGGGGGCGCAGCACTGCTGGGCGGTGTCATAACCATAGCCCTCCTGGCACCGACCAGTCCCGGCCTGAAGACCGGCGCCGCCGCAAGCCGTGTTGGTTAGCTTGAGGTCAAAGGCATAGAGCTCCCTGCCGTAGCAGGTCAGAACGGACTTGCCATCCACGACAGTACCGCTGTCGTTGCAGGTGAAGTCGCCGGTTTTGTCCAGCACCTCAAACGCGGTACCGGGCTCCACAAGCACGTTCGTGTACGGAATCTTGTTCACGCATTCGATCTCATTCTGTTCCGCGGACGGGGCTTGGCATGCCGTGCCGCCCTGACAAAGCGGAGCCAACTCCACAGCAGCAACGGGTTGGCCGACGGCCCCGCTTGGGGGTTGCGCGGGCGCGGTTGCGGTCGGAGCGCAGGCTGCGGCAACGACGACCACCAGGACGGCAGTCGCTACGAGCACAACATATCTTCCATTCATCTCAGTCTCCTTGTGACCTTCAGTGATGTAATCACCACACTTCATAACAGGGAACTCTGAGCGTGCAAATAGGAGAATTGTCCTATTGGTGCGGCTCGGGCAGCCGAGTCTCGGGGCGCGCGCCCGGTTTAGGAACCGGATGAGTGCCACCAAGGAGGACAGGGATGCACTGACCGCCCGGAAACGTGCTCGGCGGCAAGGCAGAGTGCGCCGAAGTGTGCGGTCGTGGAAGGCCGCTATTCCCCGCGGCGGCGCAAAGAAAAGACCTGACCGGTTTCGTCCTCGAAGAGCAGCGAGAGATCGGCGATACTCTCCAGCTCATCCGGGGCAACGATGTGGTGATACTGGTTTGGGGTGAACCAGATGATGTATCCGGGGGTTTCGGGCCACGTCGGATAATTTCGCTCAAGGGCGGCCAGCCGTTGATCACGCGGAAGGTCCTCGTCCTCGAACGGGAGAGACTCAACCGGATGATCGAAGATGAACCAGACGATGTTCACATAATTAGTGTAGATAAGAGAACCGGGGTCTTCCTGCAAGATGCGCTCGGCCGCCTTTACCGCGCTCATTTCGCGGAAATTGGCGGAGTTCGCAATGTTGTAGTTGGTGGGTTCGCCCTGCACGAGGGCCTGACGCAGATAGGATTGCATTGCGAACAGCGGATACACCAACCAGACGGCCAGCAGGCCCACCAGGATCATCCAGGTTCTCGTGGTGTGCCTCGCGAAATGGATGCGCACAAGGCGGTCCAGGGTGATGAAGATCAGCACCAGGACGATGGGGAGCAGGACGATGTAGTACCGATCGGAGGTGAGATCCAAGTGATCGGCGGTGACCACAGTGAAGGCGAGGAGCACGAAGTACAGTCCGGCGAAGAGCAGTCCGGGCCAGACGAATTCGCCTGAGAGCGCCCTGAGCCACGTCAACCAATCGCGCCGGGTGTTAAAGGGCAGGAGCAGCGCTGCCAGGAAGGAGAGCGGCAGCCACGGCCGTAAGAGCAGCCAATCAAGAACGCCCCAGCGCGGCACAAACCACCACAGGATCTTGGTCAGGGACAAGCTGATGTTCTGAAGCGGCAGCATCGCTCCAAGCTCGCGCGGCCCGAAGAGCGTGCCGCTGATGGGAAGGTTGTGCAGCATGGCCCAAGCGGCAATCGGCGCTCCGGCTGCCAGCCAGGGAAGAACACCCCTGACGATGCCGCGCCGCCCCTCACGGCGCAGGATCACAATGGCTGCCACGGCCAGAAACGCCACTCCCAGGTAGCGCTGAAGCGCCGCCAAACCAGCAGCAGCACACATCACCCACAGGCTGCGGCGTGATGCATCCCGAAGGTACGCGGCCGCGGAAAGTAGAAACACGACCATAAGGGTCTCGAACAGAGGTTCCGAGGCGACGTTCGCATGGATCCGCAGCATGGATCGGGAGAGCAGGACGATCAACGCCCCGGCGACCGCGTAAGACGGTGTGGCCCGAAAGATGGAGTACAGCAGCCACCCCGCCAACCAGATATTGAGTCCGTAGAGAACCACGTTGAGATACCACGCGACGACGAAGGTGTCCAATGTGGTCAGGATGCTCAGGCCCGCAAGCAGCAGGGGATACAGCGGCGGCCAGAGGACCAGGGGAGAGCCAAGCATGTCGACAAAGCCCATGCCCCTCAGCAGGCTGTCCGCCGTCGACAGATTGCGGGCTGCATCCGATGAAACGCCTGCGCCGTACTTGGATGTTGCGATCAGGATGAATGCGACGCCAATCAGCGACAGACAAGATAAGAAGAGTCGCTGCCTGTCGTCAGGCAAGAGCGCCCTTAGCATGATGAAACATTATAATGGAGTCGATGCACTCGCCGGGATTTCTCACGCTGCATGAGGCCATCGAACGCATCCGGTCGGGAGCGCTTTCTGCGATTGATCTTTGGAATGCCTGTACCAGTCAGATCGAGCGTCTCAATCCCAGACTGAACGCGTTCATCACACCGATGGAGCGAGACGAGGGTCTCGAGTCCAGGCTTGACGCTGGTATTGATCTCGCACTTGCGGCTCTTGCCGGCGTGCCAATTGCCATCAAGGATCTGTTCGAGACCGCAGGCGTCCGCACGACAGCCGGGTCGCTGTTCTTCAAGGACTACGTCCCTCACCAGGACGCGGCCGTTGTGGCGAAGGTGCGGACTGCGGGCGGGCAGATCATTGGCAAGACCAACACGCACGAGATCGCCCTCGGGGTGACGACGGTCAATCCGCACTTCGGGGCATGCCGCAACCCCTGGGACACGACCCGCGTTCCGGGTGGATCTTCTGGCGGCTCGGCCGTGGCCGTCGCAACCGGCATGGCGCTGGCCGCCCTTGGCACGGATACGGGCGGTTCAATACGCATCCCAGCGGCGTTGTGCGGCGTGGTCGGGCTCAAAGCGACCTACGGGCGCGTCAGTCTGCGAGGCGTATTCCCGCTGTCCTGGAACCTAGATCACGCCGGCCCCCTGACTCGCAGCGTGCGGGACGCGGCAACATTGCTGCAAGTAATCGCCGGCTACGATGCGGACGACCCGCATTGCGCGGACGTGCCGGTGGATGACTTCACCTCCGGGCTCGAATCCGGCGTTCGGGGCTGGCGCGTAGCGTGGGCGGGCGGGAGCTATGTGGAGGAGGCCGATGCCGAGGTCCTGGAAGCAGTGCACCAGGCAGCGAAGGTGTTCGAGAAGAACGGTGCCGGTGTCACGAGAGTCGATCTGTCATACCTGCGCGACGCGGCGCTTACCAACGGGCTGATGACACAGGCCGACGCTGCAACGTACCACCGCCAGCGCCTGGCGGAGCATCCCGAGATGTTTGGAAACGATGTCCGCAGGAGGCTCGAAACAGGGCGGGACACCCCCACTGCGGACTATGTGACGGCGCGGCGAACGCAGACAGAGATGAGAAGACGACTCACAAAGCTGTTACGGGACTTCGAGATCATCATGCTTCCGTCCACGGCAATCACCGCACCTCCGATAGACGGCGGCGATGCGCTCGAACACGCGCGTCAGCTTACGCGCTTCACTGCCCCGTTCAATTTGACGGGACTGCCGGCGATTTCGATTCCCTGCGGGTTCAGCCGCGGAGGCTTGCCGATCGGACTGCAACTCGTGGCCGGCCCGTGGCAGGAGGCACACCTCCTGAAAGCAGCCCGAGCCTATGAGCGTGAGACCGATTGGGGCTCACGACATCCAGGCGGCGCATAGGGCAGGCCGCACCCCGTGCCCTTCAGCGGCCCGTCCCACCTGAGGGCATCACTTGGGGCGGCAGAAGCCGAGGCGTTCCTGCCACTCACACAGAGGATCGCGTTTGCAGATGGCTTCATTGATTATGGTGCTGCAGTAATCCTCTGGAATCAGCTTGCAGCGCGCGATGTTCATCGAAACCGTGACGCAGCCAGGGGAGCTGACGCTGATCCGCTGCGGCACGCAGGTATTCTGGCCCAACTCGAAGGCAAACCCAACCGGGCAGCCTGGGTAGGCGCCTCCGGCATTTGCCTGGCAGCACTGGTATCCCGGATCGTACGTATAGCCCGCGGCGCAACCCCGGAATGCCTGCGAGGCAGCGGCCGGATCGTTAATGCCATAGGGGGCATCGGCGCCGGCAACCGGGGACACGCAGGCGCCGTACTGCCCGTCAAAGTACGTTCCGGCAGGGCACTGGCCGTTTTGATTCAGACCCACGGCGCAGATCTTGCGATCACCCCTCTGGATCAAGTTGTAGCCGACCGGGCATCCCGAAACTCCAGCGTCAAGCGCAACGGGGGCGTAGATGCATTGGACGGTCGAGGGATCGAGGTCGTAGCCCGGATCGCAGACGACGGGGGCACCGGTTTCAGCCGGCGCGCCGGCGCAGGCCGAGTTGCAGACCGTCACCTTCCCACTTGACTCGTCTGGACCCGAGCACGTGAGAAGTCGCTCACCGTTTACGATGGCATCGCTGCATGCATAGCCGGGGGTCGTGATCCGGTAGGTGGCGCCATCCGGGATGGTAATGGTCGCATACCCCAACCGCCCGGCGCAATAGTTGCGCTGCACACCGGTCCGTGGGAGCTCGCAGATGCTGCCCGCCGGACCCGCGCCCGTCGGAATGTAGGAGCTGAGCTGGCAGAACGGCGCCAGCGGCTTGGGCTGGGGAACGGCACAGCGGAAACCGAGCTCACCGCTGTGGTAGCCCGCACCTCCGAAATGCCGCACTCCGGAAGGCAAGAGCGCCGTCTCCGTTTCATAGCTGGAGCCGCGGAGTACGCGCGCATCGCCGGACGCCGGCCCCGTGGGGTTCCTGAGATCCATCGCGTCATAGGCGCGTTCATCGTAGAAATCGTTTACCCACTGGAACACATTGCCGGCCATGTCGTACGCGCCGTAGGTGCTGCGCCCATCGGGGTAGTCAAGCACTCCGGTCGTATGTCCAAGGCATCCCTGGAAATTGAGCAGTCCGCAAGCCGGATCATCAATTCCCCACGGAAACACCGCGCCGTCCGGCCCGCGGGCGGCCTTCTCCCATTGGGCTTCCGTTGGCAGCTGCGACTGGGTCCAGCCGCAGTAATTCGAGGCCATGTCCCAAGTTACGCCGACGACCGGGAAATCCCCGTATTGGGGGTTCGAGTACACCGGGGACCCGATTTCCTGGGCAGGCGGCGCGCAGTTCCCGGTTGCCACGCACTGCGTGTACATCTTGTTGGTGACAGGAGTGGAATAGATCCAGTAGCCGTCCAGATGTGCGGTCTTCTCGGGCGAGTTCCCGATGCCGGTGCCCATGATGAACTCCCCCCCCGGCACGTAGACCATCGTCACGCCGTCCAGCCAGAGCATGGAGCTCCCTGCCTGCGGGCCTGCCAAGGCGGCTGGCGCCAATGCAGGGGGCTCAGTGACCGGTACCTCGGTGGGAGGCGGCGGCTCAGTTGGCGAGACGGTGGTGGAAGTTGCAGTCACAGCGGGCGTACATGAGGCCGCCAACACGCCCACCAGTATGAACCAGCGAAGAGATTTCATGCAGCCACTCCTAGTGGCAAAGGATTATACCCTGCGAGCCCAACCTGCCGATCGCCCGGCGTGCCCGCACATCACGTCTGCCCTACGCTTCGTGCATGGTCCACTCGCCACGATCACGGCTCCGGGCACTTGCGGCCGACGGCCAGGCACGCGCAGGTTGTCGGGCAAAAGACGAGATTGCGAACGCCGCACAACTCCACGGTGAGATCGCAGACGTTTCCGCACACGGGCGCATCGATGGGCTGAGTGAGCTGAGGCGCGTTTCGGGCGGCCTCGGCGGGCAGGCATGCGTATGTATCTTTCAGCGCTTCCGTGAATACGGTCCCGACGGGGCAGACTGGGAAGTCCACCAGGTTGCCCGTGGTGATGCGGCAGCAGTGTGCAACGGGATCATAGAATTCGCCCGTCGGACAATCTATGCCAAGGCTCCGGGCTCCGGGCCACGTACACCAACCGGTCACGGGATCGATAGCATAATTCGGGGGGCAGTCACCTTGCGGAAGGCCGGAGTAGGTGCAGCTTGAACTCATCACGGCAGTGGAAGCTTGCCGGCACTCGTAGCTCAGTGGGTATGAGCCCGGCTGCCCGGATAGCAGCGTGCATCCGACTATCCCGCCGAACGAGGCGTTCACATCCCGCGCGTGATCATTGCTGAAGGTGACCACGGCGCCACCACCGTAGCGGCAGGCCGTGACTTGCACATCGATGGAGATTTCCGGGCAGTCAGCAGTCACTCCGGCCATTTCAGCAATCCCGATGGTGGGCGCCAGCTGGCACGCGGGCGCGAAGTAGGATGCGTCACCGACGGCGCAGCGAAATCCGAGGTCGGGTCGATGATCGCTCGGAGAACTGAACGAGCGGGCATAGGACAACGACTGATCGGCGCTGCTGCGGAAGCCTGACGAGCGGATCACCCGTGCACGACCGGAGTCCGGACCCTGCGGATCCCCGGGAGGGCTCGACTCGTAGTAGACGGGATCGTACCAATCGGCTATCCATTCGTACACATTGCCAGCCATGTTGAGGGCGCTGTAGGGGCTGGCGCCATCCGGATCGCGCGTCACCTCCACGACTTGCTTGATACAGTTGTCGAAATTCAGCAGGTCGCATGCCGGATCCGCATCACCCCACGGATAAGGGCGCCCGTCGACACCGCGGGCGGCCTTCTCCCATTGGGCCTCGGTTGGCAGATCGGCGTTCATGAAGCTGCAGTAGGTGCGCGCCTGATCATGGGTCACGCCCACGACGGGCTTGCTCAATCCTTCGAAGCTTTGGTATGCCGGATTGTCGGCTTGGTCGGGCGGCGAGCACCAGCCCTGGTCGACGCACAAGGAATACTGATAGTTGGTGACCTCGGTGGAGTAGATCCAGTAGTCACTGAGGATGACGGTGTGCTCAGGGTTGTCAGCGCTGCCATGCCCCATTACGAACTCGCCATGCGGGACAGCCACCAGGGTCGTTCCATCGGCGTACGCGAAGGCCGAGCCGACCGCCAGCGGCGGGGCAAGGCTCACAGGCACGGCCGTGGGAATCGGCGCTGGCGCGGTCAGCGTCACCGGGACTGACGTCGGAGGCGGAGAGCAGGCCGCCAGCAGGGCGAAAAACGCCAACCCCGGCACCAGCTTCGCACGATACATGGAGAGCATTATATCTGCCGGAGTGAACGAAGCCGCTCGATGGCTCCCACCAGGGCGCTTCCAAGAAACGTCAGCATGCCAACCTGCACTAGAAGGGTGGACGGGTACATGAAGCGGAACTCCGATGTCGTCAGCGCGATGAGATAGGATCCGTAATATGAAGCGGGCACAAGCAGCAGTCCAAGAATGAACGCAGCCCGATCGTCCAGCCGCGCCCAGGCCTGAAAGCCGAATGCCACGATGCCCACCGCGCATACGAGTATCCATACGGCGTGAACATGAGAGAACCAGCTCAACCACGGACTCCGGTACACCTGCCGGGCAGCGGAGAACCAGGGCGTGTCGGGTGAAGCGAACGCCTGCTCGGGAAGGTAACGTGCATCTTCAGGAATAATCCGGCTCTGGAAGAAATACTGATGGGCATTCGGCAGGATGTAGTCAATGAAGTTCAGCAGCTTCACCTGGATGAACAGACCAGGATGGTCGGACACAGCCATGATGTATTCTGTTTCCAGCCTCGGGTAGAAGAACAGATCCAGAAATGGCTGGTACTGAGACTGATTAGCCTGGCTGAAGGTCAGATCGATGGCCCCATTGCCGACTCGAAATGCCGGGAAGAACTCCTGAAGAACGAGTTCACAACTGTGAAGCGAAAGGTTTTGGCAGATTCCAGGGTCGCGCAGAATCATGCTCGCCAAGTCCAAGGCAAATACCGCTCTCTCGGGATGCTCCCGGCGGACATTGTGCACGGCGTACTGTGTGGCCAGGAATGAGGCGGCAGCGAAGATGGGCAACACAACCAGGGCGATTCTCCCCAGCTTATTGGGTACGTATCGTCGCAGAACTCCGATGAGTATCGCGGCCAGAGCGGGGTAGAGCACAACCGCGTTGTAGCGCACAAGCAACACCAGGCTCACAAGCACCACAGCGAAGCCGATCCGGCTGCCGGCGCCCAAGCCGTTGAGCGTCTCTTGCCGCAGCTCGAGAATCAGAGCAAGAAACCAGAGCAGGATGATCGAAAGCCACGTATCGGACCACAGGGTAGCAAGATAGATGGAGAGCGGGGTGAGCGGTGACGCCAAGATTCCAAGTACCGCGACCACGATAAACTCGGAAACTCTCGTGTTCCGGAGTCCGATAAAGTGACTGAGGGCTAGCACCAGTCGCCGGATGCCCAAGAAGCCCAGTAGAACCTGCGCGAGCGTGACCAGGCCGATGTCGCCTCCAATCCTGATCACCGCGGACACTGCCAGGGGGATGAGCAGCGGGTGCATATCGGAGTAGCCGGCTTGGACGGCATTGAGGAGCATGTAAAACGCGTCCCGCGAGAATACCGTGGGATAGAACATCCACCACAACGCAATGGAAAGGGTGACGCAAAGCGCCAGGGAAACCCAACGCGGGCGCGTGGCACCGGATCCTTCCGCTCTGCTGGGATCGCGAGCCCGGGAGAGCGATTTCAAGGACGCTGCGAGGGACCTCATGCTGCTAGGAACGCCTCGGACTGCACGGGAAATTCCACGAGGATTTGCGGCCCTGAACTGTTCCCGGCAGGATGCAGGCGTGTGGTCGTGAAGCGCAAGGATGATAGTTCGGCCAGATGCGCAACATTGGCGCATCCGAGACAAGCCCCCGCCAGGGGCGGGGGCTTGTCAATGCTAAGGTCACATTCCGGTCTGAAGCGCGGCTGGCAAGGATTATGTGCGGTGGACTATCGGTCTGCAAGCGTGCTACCAAGCAGCAAACCATTCGCCCAATAGTAGCCGGTTTCACCGGATGGCAGAAGGTCGAAGGTGGCAGGCTGATCGTACGGTACGCGGTCGGCTTCCGCCACTTGTACGCCGCCCAGAGAATCCCCGGCTGTCAAATCGCCCACCATACGGCCATCCGAGGTGGGATGCTGCGGTGAGACCCACACCTGGCGTCCATCTGCCATGACGAGATGGACCATCTGGTGCGTCGAGGGCGCCAATACGCGAGAGGTCCTGAGAATCGTGGCGGACACACGCCTGCCGGCAGAATCCACCGTCCAGACTGCATCGCCAACTCGCAAATCCTCGACTGCAACTGGACCCGTCGGCGTGTCAATCATGGTTTGTGCAGCAAGGCAAGTCGTTGGGGAGTACCCACAAGGCGGTTGGTTTGGACCGCCGCAATTGCCACAAGGCGGCTGGCCTGGACTGCCGCAACAATTGGGTCCTGTACATGGCGCGCACTCCGGAAGGTCGGGGTTAGCAATGCACGGGTCATTTGGCTTGCCGCAGCCGGTCTTCATGGTCACGGTGATCGGATCACACAACGCCGCTCCCGGTTTGTAGTTGACGCATTGCCCGGGGTCACCCGGAACATATCCCCAGGGATCCGGGCACAGGTTGTACGAGGCGCCCTTCCCGGTCGTCACAGAACAGCACAAAAGGGTCGGATCGAAGGTGGAACCCACCGGACATTGTCCAGGCCTGCCCTGATCTATGACGCACTGCGTTCCATCCTGGTGATAGCCAGCCGGGCAAGAGACATCGCTGGGGAGCGGGTATTCGCATGTCCCGCAGACGTCGATGTTCACGATCTTCTTGCAGACGTACAGATCCGTCATTTCGCCGTTGTGCATCTGCTGCCCGGCATAAGCACACTGGTCAAGCCCGGTACTCGACCCAACAGGTCCGTTCGGATCGACCCAGACGTTAGTCTGGTCGCAATCTACTTCGAACTGCTCGACAACAGGCTGGTTGCACTTCGGTTTCAGGGTTTGTCCGCTTCCAGCACCACCAGGGGCGGGCTTGCCATAGACGAGAAGTTGTGTGCAGAACGGGGCAAAATACGCGGGATCCTCGACGACACATCGGAAGCCAAGGTCGGCGCGGTGATCGTCGGGCTGTGCATAGAACCGACGTGCGGCCTCTGTGAGGAACCCATCTGTGTTGTAGGCGGAGGACCGCACTGAACGCCTGTTCCCCGTAGCGGGGCCCTGCGGGTCCTGGGTGGGCGCGGAACCATAGTAGTTGGCCAGGTACCAGTCTGCAACCCACTCAAAGACATTGCCGGACATATCCACGGCCTTGTAGTAGCTCTCGCCTGCCGGGTATGTGCCCACATCGGTCGTTTTGCGGACGCAGGCATCGAAGTTCAGCAGGTCACACGTGGGTGCATTGTTGCCCCACGGATAGACTCTGCCATCCGGCCCGCGCGCGGTCTTCTCCCACTCTGCCTCGGTTGGCAATCGCCCGTTGACAAAGCCACAGTAGGCAGCGGCTTGATCCCAGTTCACACCGACCACGGGCTTGCTTCCCTCTTCCACATCGCCGAAGCCCGGATTATCTATGGGATCCGGCGGGGAGCATTGCCCGAGGTCCACGCACAATGAATACATGCGATTGGTGACCTCGGTGCGGTAGATCCAAAAGTCACCTACATTCACCGTGCGAACGGGGTTGTCTTGTGCCCCGGAACCCATAATGAACGGTCCACCGGGCACTGCGACCAGCAGGCTTCCATCGAAGTACCTCCACGTTGAGCCGAGTTCCATGGCCGGCAGTGCCGGCGCGACGGCCGCGGGGATGGCGGCCGCGGCAGGTTCCGTTGAGACGGGCACCACCGTGTCCACCGGCGAGACCGGGGTTGGGGCCGGCGGCGCCGTGGGTTTCGGAGCGCAGGCTACCAGTACCAATAGCAGAGATAATGTGAGAAAGAACACAAACCTCTGGCGACTCATGCATCCTCCTCTGTGTTGTTGGCGCGGTGCTCAATTGCATTATATGCGTTTCGCGCTCAGATTCAAGCCCCAAACTGCCAAGGGAAAGTCGGCAGCGGGGCTTGATGCGCCCAATAATCAATCGATGGCCCGCTGCGATGCCTCCAATCGAAGGCGAATCCCCGTGGCATTGTGCACAGCGCGTGCCAGGGGCAACTTTCCTGTTGACGCTTACCGCCACCGAATGGCGGTGGAACGGCATCCACTCCTGCCCCTCGAAACCACCGAACGGCGTCGTGACTCACCGTCTGTTCGCGGAGCGTCGGTCATGGAGACCCTGGCCGTCCACACGTCCTCTTCATCCGCAGTGAGGCCCTTCCCGGCTGTAGAGCGCCAATTCCCAGACAAAGAGGCGCTTGGTGGACACGCGATACATACCCTCAGCGTTGAGTACGCGCTCCATCTCGCGCACTGGGTGCAGATAAGTTCGAAACGGCTCGCGGCGGAAGCCCAGAAAAGAGTTGATGATCGCAAGGCCCAGCCGCAAGTACCAGGTTTCGCGCGGATAGGTCATGACTAGAAGGCGGCGCGCTCTGCCGGCTGCAGCCTTCAGGAGACCATCGTAGTCGGGATAGCAGCACACCACGCGATCCAGGGTGACGATGGCCGCCTCCGCCAGGCCGGACGCAACATCCGTGAAATCCGCGTGGACGAAGGTGACGCGCCCTGCATGCCCGCGCCGGGCGGTCTCCGCCCTGGCCTCTTTGAGGTACGCGGAGGAGGCGTCCACATGCACCGCCGTCTCTGCGACATCTTGCAGCAGCTCATGATGAATAGCGCCGATACCACCGCCGACATCGAGCAGGGTGACGTCCTTCAGCCCAAATGAACGGATCGCACTCAGGATCTCCCGGGTCTGCCCCGCGGGACCGCGGCGGCGATATTGTCGCGCCTCGTTGCGCGCCTCACGCGCGGTGAAAGCGCGGTCTGTCACGTCACAGCAGCCTGGAGGCATCCGGACCCGCCTGAGCCTCCCAGTTGTTGCGCGACGCGTCGGAAGTAGTCGAGCGAGGCTGGATTGCCCAGGGCGTTCTCGTTCACCACCGGCCGGCCATTGAGGATGTTCGTCACGGCGCTCTCCACCTTCTTCATATTCAGCGTATAGGGAATGTCCGGGGCCTCCAGGATCAACGCAGGAACGTGACGCGGAGAAGCGTTTTCGCGAAGCGTTTTCCTGATCCGATCCTGCAACTCGGCGCTCAAGGCCGCCCCAGAAGCCAGCTTCACGAACAGGATGACGCGCTGATCGTCCTGCCAGTCCTGGCCGACTGCCAGGCTGTCTGCGACCTCTTCGAGCTTCTCCATCTGCGCGTATATCTCGGCGGTACCGATCCGCACCCCGGAGGGCTTGAGCACGGCGTCCGAGCGGCCGTAGAAGGTCAAACCTCCCGTATCACGGTGGAACAGGACGTAGTCGCCATGCCGCCAGACACCCGGGTAGACGTCGAAATACGCACCGTGGTACTTGGAACCATCGGGGTCGTTCCAGAAATGGAGCGGCATCGAGGGGGCCGGCGCCTCACAGACCAGTTCGCCCTGGCGCTCGACAACCGGCTGGCCGTTCTCATCGTACGCCTTGACCTTCATTCCCAGTGCCGGGCTCTGCAGCTCACCGGCGTAGACGGGCAGGATCGGGCTCCCAGCGGCAAAGCAGCCGTTAATATCGGTCCCGCCCGATATCGAATTGAAGTGCAGATCGCGCTTGATGTGTTGATAAACGTACTGAAAGCCTTCTGCCGACAA
>JAZDHO010000230.1:0-5417 GCA_043805815.1 Chloroflexota bacterium | reverse complement strand
TCAAATTGCCACTGGAAAGTCGGTGTGGTTTTCTACAGTCACGTTAGTCAGACCTATCAAACCCCGGATGAGCCGCCCGGCAGGCAGCCTCAAGATGGCGGGCAGAAACGTGGAGGTACCTAGCCGACGTTGAGAGGGGTCGGTGGCCGAGCATTGATTGAATAACCCGTATTTCGACGCCGCCCTCCAACATGAGCGTCCCGGCAACGTGCCAGATGCGGTCAGACTTCCACGAGCTTATACGTCAGATGCTTTCTGGCCCACACCTTTTCGGCTTTAGTAAGCGCGCAGTATTCGATTACCTTCTCCCACGGGAACATCTCGAACTGGGCGTCCAAGCCCTTCGACACCTCCCGTATTATTCGAGCCTTATTCAACGGGCATGCTTTCTTGGCCATAACCTCTCCTTCCGACGATTTCTTTCGCACTACCGGCCTTCGTCTTTGCGCATGTATCGGCGCGGTCCCTACCGTCCCCGGGCCAGGCCCGAGAATGCATCCGTCAGAATCCAGGATGGGCCTTACAACATGCTTTCCGCATCAAAGCCGCCGAGACATGCGTGTACCTCGCCGTCGTCGAGAGGACACGGTGGCCGTTATGTGGCGAGTTTTCCGGCTGGGGTGATTGGTCGTCGGGGAGCGCGAGGCCGTTGAATGCCTTTTCGTCCAACTCGCCACATAATAGAGCCTCTCAGCACATAACGTACCGTCGAAATCTCCAGGCACTGATGCGACTTTACGGCCAAACTCCGTCTACAAATCCTTCAACCAGTCCAAGATGTGTCCAGTGGAGCCGCCGCGCTCAGGCTCTACGGAACTCGCCACATAATCCGGCGGCCCGAACTGATCGAGGATCCGGCGCTTGTAGCTCAAATCGGTGTCAAGGTATCGAGCCGTGGACCGGACGGAGGCATGGCCCAGCCAGCTTTTTATGACGTTGGGCTCGACCTTCGACTCGAGCAAATGGCAGGCCGTCGCGTGACGTAGACTATGCGCGGAAAGCCGCTTTCCCGCCAACGAGGGACAGCGCTTGGCTGCGAGCCTGAGGTATTTTTTGACGAGGGTGCGTATGCCGAAGCGGGTGAAGGCGCCTGCGCGCTGATTGATGAAGAAGTGGTCCACCGCCATCTTGTGGGGCCTGCGTCGATGGTTTTCCTTGTAGAGCTTGAGCAAGCGGACCGTGGAGGGCCACAGGGGGGTGAGCCTCTGTCTTTGCCCTTTGCCGATGATGGAAACGGTGCGGTTGGTGAAGTCGAACCATGATAGGCGTGCGTCCGCCGCTTCCTGGGCCCGGGCTCCGGTGTTGTAGATGAAGGTCAGGATGGCCAAGTCCCTGATGCCGTCAGCGGTGGTTGTCTGCGGCTGAGCCAGCAAGGCTTCCAGCTCCTTGCGGCTGGGGGACTCGACTGCCTTTGGCGGGACCCTCTTTATGGGAATGGCGAAGATCCGTTTGGCTTGACGTTCCAGGCTGGGCTGATGCAGGGCGAGGTACTTGAAGAAGCACTGAATGGCCGCCAAGCGCTGATTGCGGCTCTGGGCGCAGTTGCCCCTGCCCTGGTCGGGGTCTTCCAGGTTCCGCAGGAAGGCCAGCACTGTCTTTGCGTCGAGGTCCGTCACACACAAAGGCCGGGCGGTGCGACGTCGGGCGCTGACGTAGGCGATCAACAGCTTGAAAGTGTCGCGGTAGCTCTTGACCGTGTTCGGGCTTACGCTCCTCTGCTCGCGCAGATAGGTCTGAAAGAACTCCTGGAGGAGGGTGGCAAGCCGGGGGTTCACGGGTTCTTCATCGCGCGGCCGATAGCCTTGCCAGTGACACTCTCGAACGCGCCTTGAAAGCGCCGGTCTCCTTCCCGGAGCAGGGCCCGAGTGATGGTGAGGTAGACCGAGGTGTTCTCAATATTGACGTGCCCCATGTAGACGGAAAGCAGAGGCAGTTTGTTGAGGATATCATGACCCTCCTGGTACCACTTGTAGAGCCTATGAACCGCCATTCCATGCCTAAGGTCATGCAGGCGCGGACCTCCGCGCCCCCTGGGCTCGGCCAAACCGCAGCGTGTCAGAAGATGCCGGAAGCGCTGCTGCATGGCGGACTTGCGGCACTTCCCGCTGGGGCTGCGAAAGAACGGGTCCTGCGGACCGGCCGGGGGATAGGATCTATTCCGGCGAACCAGGTAGGCCCGCAGCTTTTGCGCGACCGCAGGCGAAAACGGCACCAGACGCTCCTTGTGGAACTTGGTTTTCCAAAGCGCGAGCGTGTTCTCCTCGAAGTCCACGTCTTGGATCCGCAGGTTGAGAGCCTCGCTGAGTCTGAGGCCGCAAGCGTAGAGCAGGAAGACGAGGGTTTCCATGGTCCAGCCCGTCAGCCGCTTCGGGTATCGCCGCTGGTTCTTGCGGGCCTCCTCCAAGATCTGGTGGATCTCCTTGAGCGTATAGATGTGGGGCTGGTATGTCTTCTGCTTCAGATACGGGATGCGGCGCGCCAGGTTCTCGCGCGCCAATCCCACGCGGACAAGGTAGCTGAAGAATCCTCTGGCGAAGCGCAGTTTGCCGTTCTTGGTGGCGGCGGCGTGTCTTGGGATGGCATGCATCCAATGGACCACCAGGCGCTCGTCGAGGTCCTTGAGGGTGGCGCCGTGGAAGGCGAGGTAATAATCGAAGTCCCTGGCCTGGGGCGAGTCGGCGAAGCTGGTGTAGCCCAGCCGCTGCCTGAAGTCCAGATAGGCTTGCAGGTGGCGCCCCAGGGAGCTGTGGAAGCGAAGTCGTCTGCTCATGGCAGCAACTGGGCGTAGTTGTCCGCGACCTCGCGCAGGTCCTCGGTGGCGATACGGGTATAGATGAGCGTGCTCCGGAGGCTCTTGTGCCGGAGCAACGCGCCGATCTCGTGCAGTTTCGCGCCGCGATCCAAGAGCGCCTTGGCGAACGAGTGACGCAGCGAATACGCGCCGATGGACTGCTCCAGTCGGCCGAAGCATTGATGCATGCGTCTTTGCACCACGGAGCTCAGCGCCCGCCCCGTGAGCGGTCTCAGCGGCGCGACTGCGGTCAGAAATAACTCCTCGCGTGCGCAGTCCTCTCGCGCCGACAGGTGGTCTCGCAACGCCTCGGCAGCCTTCTCCGACATGGGGATCCGCACGGGAGGGCCGGTCTTCCTTTCCTGCAGCAGCAAGGAACGGCCGGCAAAATCGATGTCCTCGACCCTCAGCCCGGCCGCTTCACGCGCCCTCAAGCCATGGCAGGCCAAGAGCACCAGGATCGCATAGTCCCTTTTCCCTGTGCGCTGGGTGCGGTCCACGCTCGCCAGCAGCTCGCGCACCTTCTTCCATGGTAGATACTTGGGACGAAGGTCGGCGCGAAAGCGCCTGGGGACCAGCACTTGCTGCGCCAAGTCGCATGAGATCTGCCCGTCGAGATGGAGGAATCGGAAGAGAGACCGCACTGCGCTGGCCATGGCTTGCAGCCCGCGCACCCCCATGTGTCTGCTATGGCGCAGGAGGAAGGCATCCAGGTCGGCCAAGGTCACGTCTTGGATGCCGCGGATTCCCCGACGATCCAAGAAGGGACCCATCCGCGACAGGCTCGCGAGATAGCATTGCCGGGTCGCCGGCCTGAGGCCGCCATCTACGCGACAGAATTCCAGGTATCTTGCCACGAGGCGTGCGGGAAGAACCCGGCTGCTCCGCGCCGCTCGGGGTTTGCGAAAGTCGCGGTGAAGCTGCCTGAAGGCGTAGGTCAGAAAGCCTTCGATCCGATTGCGGATCATGCCGAGGTACACTGCCGCAATGGGGCGGCCGTGCTCCTGGCGGAATCTAATACGTTCTCGTCGCAGAAACGCTTCCACGAGTCGAGGCTTGATGCCCGCAAAGCGCCGTACCCCCTCGCCGACCAGATAACGGTGGAAGTGGTAGTTGTGGCTCATTATCCCGTCGATCTGACCCCATGAGTAGCGCTGATCCAGGAGGCGCTGGAGATAGCCCTCCCAGAAAGGCCCGAACACGGTCAGACGGTACTTCAGCATCGCGTCGGGATCACGGAATATCTGGCGCAACGGCCCTTGATATGCGGGAAGTCCCCCGGGGACGTCCAGCCAAAAGTAAGAAACCCCCTGGGTCGGATCGTCCCGCACAAGCCCTTCCATCCGCGCATAGCGGAAGAAGTTCCGCAGTCCGGCCAGCGCCGCGCGAAGCGTGGTTCTCCCATGCCCCAGGGACTTGCGAAAGCAGAGATGTTCGTTGATGACGTGCGGCGTGACCTGCGCCAGCGACAGGTCCCGCCGCGCAAGCCAGTCGACGAGATAGCGGAGGTGATTGCCATAGTGCTCCAAGGAGCGAATCCCGTGACCCGTCAGGTACCGCTGATAGCTGCCAACAAGCTCCTCCCTGTCCATGCGAACCATCATCGCATGTCCCAGAACGCCGGTGAATCAAGAGGATTGTTGCGGCTGGGACGAAGAGTGCGCCCAGCGGGCCCGGCATCGGCCTTTCGGCTGCCGGCGCGCGTCGAATCTCATAGAGCCTGCTTCCCCACAGGAACTCTGCGGGGCACTCTTGATCGGCCTCACGGGTCGATGAACGACTTGGCGCAGCGAGGACAGTAGCGGGGGGTGTGCCGGGATGATCGGCTACAGGCTGATCAGGCGAACTTCCGGCGCCAGAGATGGAGCGTCAGGATCGCGGTGCAGCGCGCGCCTTGCCCCACGAACATGCCGGCCACCGCTTCGTAGGTCTGCGGGCCCAGAATTCGGACGGCATGGAGGATGGCCGCCTTGGCGTAACGGTGGAACTTCAAGACGAACTCGGGCAGCAACGCGAATGTATGGCCGCAGAAGAGGCAAAGGAGCCGCTTGACCGGGAGGACGTAGGTCTGGGCCAGTGTGATCAGCGAGCGCGCGTAGCTCCCGTGCCATCGGAGCGCGCACGCGTGGCCGCACACGAGGCAGCGCGGCGGCTTTTGCAGGGATTTCGTCCGCAGGCGTGCAAGGTACGTCTCTACTTCACGCGCAATCGTTTGTTCGACGGCGGCCGCTTTGGTAACATACATCCGGGCGTAACCTCTTGGCGGCCAGCGTCCACTGGCCGGTTTCGGTTCTTCGACAACCAAAGGTTACGCCTTTCCCTATCCACACGGCAACGCCACGGCCACGTCTCGAACACCACATCCTACTCCTTGAACAAGAAGAACAGAGATGGAGTCTCTCCCAACGGCATTCTTCGAATCGATTGAACGACCAACAACGGCTAACGACGAAGAACTCGTCACATAACAGAACACGCCACATAATGCCCGAGCCAGAGAGCGATAACACTGCGGTCGACTCCGCGCTGGAGCAACTGCATGGCTGCCGTGTGGCGCAACGTGTGTGGCGTTACGTGTTTGTATGCCAGCGTCGGACAATGACCAGCTGCCACAGCCGCATGGCGG
>JAZDHO010000229.1:0-2534 GCA_043805815.1 Chloroflexota bacterium | reverse complement strand
GCGAGTCCCACGAGGGTGTTCGACGCGGACTCCGCCGAGGGCAAGCCCATGACCCACATGACAGAGATCTTCCTGGGCATATTCATCGTCTTCTTCTCCGCCCAGGTGGGGGCAGAGATCGCGCAGCGACTCAAACTGCCGCCGGTGGTCGGTGAGATCGCTGCCGGCATCGTCGTCGGTGCATCCGTTCTCGGGTGGATCGAGGTCAATGAGCCGCTGGAGGTGCTGGCCGAGATCGGCGCCGTCCTGCTCCTGTTCTCGGTCGGGTTGGAGACGCGCGTCGAGGACCTGCGCAGGGTCGGGCGCGTCGCCACGCTGGCGGGCGTCGGGGGCGTGATCCTGCCGTTCCTCCTGGGCGCGGCCTGGGCAAAGTTCAGCGGTTTGGAGACCGCCAAGGCGCTATTCATCGCGGCCGCCTTCGTTGCCACGTCCGCCGGCATCACGGCTCGCGTCCTCAAGGATCTGGGAGTGCTGGACCACACGGCGAGCCGGGTCATTCTGGGGGCGGCAGTCATCGATGACATCCTGGCCATGCTGCTGCTGGCAGTCGTGACCTCGCTGCAGGGCGGGGAGGAACTCGGCCTCGTGAGCCTCATCGTAGTCTTCGTCCAAGCGGTGGGCTTTGTGGCCCTGATCGCCCTCGTGGGTACGCGGGTGATGCGGCGCTCTTCACCCTGGCTCGAAGTGCCGATCAATCCCCTCTCGCCGTTGACGATCTCCCTGGCGCTGTGCCTGGGGCTGGCGCTGGCTGCGACGTTCCTGGGTCTGGCGGCGATCATCGGCGCTTTCCTGGCCGGCATGGCGGCCGCCGAGACGACGCAACGCGAGTCGCTGGAAAAACAATTGCGCCCCATCCTGGCCCTACTGGTTCCTTTCTTTTTCGTGGTGACGGGCGCCAAGGTCGTTCTCGCAGACCTGGGGAATCTCACCGCTTTGAGCGCGCTGGCGGTCGTCACGGTCCTTGCGGTCATCGGCAAACTTGTCGGCAGCGGCCTCGGTGCCCTGTCCCTGGGGCGCCAGGGAGCGTTGATCGTCGGCATTGGCATGGTTCCACGCGGCGAGGTCGGCATCATTATCGCCAGCCTCGGCCAACAGGCCGGCATCTTCAGCGGCCAAACATATGCCATCATCATCGCCATGTCGCTGTTGACGGCCATGATGGCCCCCCCACTGTTGGAAGTGCTGCTCAAAGGCAGGCGCCCCCGCGCCGGCTCTTTGTCAAAGGAGGCGGAGGGCCGTTCGGCGATCGGCGACGTCGAGGAAGTGGAATTGCTGGACTAGGCCCCGTCCGCCCCGCAGCTTGAGGCCCCGTGGGGCCGTCGGTGGCACAGTCCCGACGAGCCTCGAAGGAGAACCCATGCAGATCTCCAAGTACATGAAAAGGAACGTGGTTTCCATACACACGGATGCCACGATCAGTGACGCGGCGCAGATCTTCGTGAAACAGCATATCGGCATGCTGCCCGTTGTCGATAAGGATGGCAAGCCGGTGGGCGTGGTAGGCCTGCAGGACATGCTGACCCTCGAGCTGCCGGACTTCGTCAATTTCGTCGCGGACGTTGACTTCGTCCGGGATTTTGGAGCCGTTGAGACCACCCGGCCATCTGCTGCCGCTCTATCCCGTTCCATCAAGAAGCTGATGAAGCCCCCTCTCGCTGTGCCGCAGGACTGCGGGCTGCTGCGCGCCTACGCGCTGATGGTCCAGCACAAGCTGCACGACCTGCTGGTCGTATCCGGGGCCGGCAAGTTGATTGGAATCGCCTCCCGCGTCGACATCGGGCGAGCGATCCTGGCGAGCTGGGCCAAGGTGGAAAAGAAATGACGGTTGCGGCCGTCCTCTCGAGCCTGCTCTTCATCGCGACGCTCGTGATGATCTTCACCGAGAAGATGCATCGCTCGATCACCGCCATTGCGGCGTCGGCGCTCATGATCGCCCTTGGCCGGATCCTGGGCTTCTACTCGGAGGAGGCCGCCATCGCGGCCATCGACTTCCCAACCCTGGGCTTGCTCCTTGGAATGATGATCCTGGTGGCCATGCTGGAGCCGACCGGATTCTTCCAGTACCTTGCGGTGACTGCTGCACAGGCATCACACGGCAAGCCCGTTCGCCTCTTCGTCCTTCTGGGCGCGATCACCACCGTCGTATCGATGTTCCTCGACAACGTCACGACCGTGGTGCTGATCGCGCCCGTTACGATCCTGATCTGCGAGATCCTGGGCGTTAGCGCACTGCCGTACCTGCTGGCGGAGGCGCTGCTTTCGAATACCGGCGGCGTGGCAACCCTTGTGGGCGATCCTCCCAACGTGCTCATCGCCTCAGCTGCAGATCTCTCCTTCGGCGATTTCCTGGTGCACTCGCTGCCTATCGTGGCGGTCGCCTGGGCAGGCGCGCTGCTGCTCCTGGGGTATTTGTTCAGAAGGGAGCTTTCCAGGCGGCCGCGCAATGTCAAAGCCCTCATGCGAATGACTCCCGGCGACGCCCTAAATGAACCGGAGAACGCCCGGCGCTTGTTGATAATCCTCGGCGCCGCCAT
>JAZDHO010000228.1:0-2019 GCA_043805815.1 Chloroflexota bacterium | reverse complement strand
TCCACTTGCTCTCCTCGGCGTTGAACTGCACGGTGGCGCCTTCGACCTTGACCTCGCCGATGTCGTGGACGGCGCCGGCGCCGCCGAGATAGCGGCCAAGGTACTTGCCGACCTGCCGGTCGACGGCCAGCCACGCGGGATGGGTGTCCTTGCCGGTATCGACGGTCAGGTTCCACTTGCCGACGGCGCTGCCCTCCTCGGCTGGGGCCGACGCAGCCGGTGCGGCCAGGATCGAGTTGGTCATGATGGCGAGAATGGCCAGAATGAAAGCCCAACGAGCGATTACTGCGGATGCGTTCATGGGTTACCTCCGGTTTCGTTGTTGTATGCTTGGATGATGCCGGCCCGCCTTACGCCGCGCGGGGCGAGGTATTATCGCGTGCCGGGGGCCAATTGGCAAGCGGGAAGGGAGGCTGGGGGGCATGACGGGTCCAGCAACCGATTATGGCGATCAGGCTGCCTGGGGAGCCCAGAATGAGGCCCAGTGATCGCTGTACAAGAGGCAGCAGAGGCTCGCCATCCGATCCGCGTTTTCTACCTTCCAGCGAGCCCCATTGCATTTGAGCCGCCGCCCAACGACTGTTTTGCAGGCCCCCTCTACCATCCCGCTGCCGATCGGCAGTCCCCGGCGGAGCCGATCCCGATACCACAATCCGTCAATGTTCGGCTTCAGATAGCCAATCAGATCCTCGATCGCTTTCACGGTGCCGGCCGAGGCTTGTACTGCCCGCAATTGTTCGAGGCTCCGCAGCAGCTCCATGGGACCTGATCGCAGCAGCATCAATAGCTGCTCATCCGCCCACGCCCGGGCTTGCGGCGTATGGTCGCCATGTAGCCCTCTCCCGCATTCATGCAGATGTTCGCTCACGTGGAAGATGTCCACCACACATTCGCTTCGCGGCAGATGCTCGGCTACTTGCTTCCAAATCCATTTGGCCCCGTCGGCCAGAACGCTGACGCCGAATCCTTCACCCAGTCCCAACCGCCGCACGATATCGGCCCACTGCGGTCCCAGTTCCGCACTGCTGGTAATGCCCGCCGAAGCCCAGCGGGCTGTGGTTGCCGGCAGCGTTCGCGTGGCCCATTCATCGGGCATGGCCGGTTGGCCCGCTGGCCGTTTGGCGAACACGCTCAGCCGCATTTCTCGCCAGCCCCCACGGGTATTGACGCACGTGCCGTCCGTATAGGCCTCCACGTGCCCCGTGGCTTTTTGAAGAGGCCCCATCGCGGTCGGCGACGAACGCACCCATTTTTCAGCCTGATTTCCGGTCTTTTCCGTTACCCGACGAATGGTCTCATCACTGACGCGAAGACCACAGAGCTCTTTCAGCCGATCCTGTGCCACATCGAACGACCAACTACTGCCCGCCAGCGTCACCATCCGGTGAGCCTGCGGCGTCAAATGACTTTCCGTCAACCCCGCCCACTGGTCCCACGGAACCTGCTTCTCGCGACAATGCCGACACGCATAGTAACGACGGGTGACGGATACATCTCCCACCGCGCTGATCAAGACTTTGGGCGAGTAGTACTTGAACGCCGCACTTTTTCCACACGCACACGGCCGGCTGCAGGCCCCCCTTTTTGCGCCTCCTCGTGGGCCCTGACCGTCTGCTCCAGGATGGATCGCAAGAACGCTCGGCCGTGCTCTAACAAGGCAGACTCCGTACAGGCCAAACCTTGACCGTGAGGCGCTGCCCGCATGGCTTTCTGGACCTCCCGATACATCGCCACTGCCTGCTCTGCAACCAGACGCTCCTCATCCGCGTGAGGCCTCGTGGACATGAGATACTTCCTCCGTGAAAGGTTTGAAGAAAGAGAACCATGCCCGTAGTGTACCTGCCATTTTGGCAGCGCGCCATAGGTTTGTGCTACACCCCGCAGCTACAGCATCTGAACAGTCCGATTTTGAACGTCAGGCCCCCGGCTCGAGGCAGGGTCGAAGGTGGTTGTCCACAAAGTACGCCTCGACGCCGCCGGGCACTTTGAGCGCCGACCCGCTGCAGATGATCTCGGGCG
>JAZDHO010000227.1:0-25435 GCA_043805815.1 Chloroflexota bacterium | reverse complement strand
TCCCGCGGATCAGGTTTCACGATCTGCGGCATACCGCGGCAAGTCTCATGCTGAGTCATGGCGTGGCGGCGTTGGTGGTGTCGAAGATCCTCGGGCATTCGAGCCCAAGTATTACCCTGGGGATCTATGCTCATTCGACGTTGGACATGCAGGATCACGCCGCGGGCGTTGTTGAGGAAATCGTGGCTCCGGTGGCCGTGACTCTAGCTCAACTGCAACCAACTGCAACCGCGACTGATTTTTGCCCCTTTTTCGCACCCCCAGATATAGCCTTAAGAAGCAAAATACCGCCTCATCGGCGGTATATGCTAGGCTGGGGGCAAAGGATTTGAACCTCTATTAGCTGATCCAGAGTCAGTCGTCCTGCCATTAGACGAGCCCCCAGTGGATCGCGACAGAATTCTAACATGCCGGCCCGCCTCGGGCAAGGGCGCGGCGCCCGCGCGGCTTCAGTCACGCCTCTCGCGGCGCGTGTTGTCCTCGATGTCCAGCGCGATCAGCAGCCCATGCGAAAGCGACTGCAGCACCGCGAAGTACAGGATCCCGTGCAGCGGCCGCTCGATGATGTACAGCAGCTGCTGCAGCAGGTCGGTTACCGCCATCCCAACCATGAATCCGCGGGCATACTGCACGCCCATCACCGTCAGCGCCAGCGTCAGGTCCGCGGCATAGATGGCCGCCACCACCCATGAGAGCACCCCCAGAATGCGCGACAGCCGCATCATGACGTCGCGGTCGAAGTAGGTCCCCAGGAAACGCGTCTGCCGATCGCTCATCTGCTCTGCTCCTTGATCTCCTCAGTCACCCTGTGCCAGCAGCTCAACCGCCCGGCGGAGTCGGCCTAGGACCTTTTCGCGGCCGACAATCTCCATGCTCTGAAAGAGCGGCGGACTTATTTTCTGCCCCGTGACCGCTACACGCAAGACCCCAAATACCTCGCCGGTTGGTCGGGATACCCGCTCCACCAACGCCCGAAATGCCGGCTCTGTACTTTCCGCCGTGAACTTCGGCAGGCGCTCGATCAGCGAGATCGACTCCTTCAGAATGGCGGACGCGGCGGCAACGTCCATGCCCTTCGCTGTCAGCTCCTCGCGCTGCGGCTCGACCTCCGCCCGGAAGAAGAACGCCGCCAGCTTCGGCGCCTCATCCAGCGTGGTGACGCGCTCCTTGACCAGCGGTGCGATCTGCTCCAGGTCCCCGTCTCGTACCGGCAGATCCAGGTTCGTGAAGAAGGGCCGCACCCTCCGGGCAAACTCCGAGTCGGAAAGCTTGCGGATGTGTGTCCCATTGAAGTGATCCAGCTTCGTGAAGTTGATCGCCGCCGGCGATGCCGTCAGGTGCTGCAGGTCGAACCGCTCGACCATGTCGGCGAGCGTCAGCACGTCGTCCTCAGCCACGCCCCAACCCATCAGCACGATCCAGTTGAGCACAGCCTCGGGGATGAATCCGAGCGCCTGCAGGTCTTTGACGAACACCGAGTACCCATCCTTGATCGCCTCGGAGGCGTCGCGCTTCGAGAGCTTCCCCTTGCCGCTGGGTTTCAGGAAGAGCGACAGGTGCACCCATTCCGGCTCTTCCCAGCCGAATGCGCGCACGATGTTCACATGCAGCGGGAACGTGCTCAGCCACTCCGCGCCGCGCAGCACGTGTGTGATCTGCATGTGATGATCGTCGACCATCGCCGCCAGGTGGTACGTCGGCAGCCCGTCCGATTTCAGCAGCACGTAATCATCGATGTTCTTGTTCTCGATGACGATCTCGCCCCGCAGCAGGTCGCGCGCCGAGGTCGTGCCCTCCTTCGGCATCTTGAAGCGGATCACGTGCCGCTCACCGGATGCCGCACGGGTGCGGGCGTCGTCCGGGTCGAGTCGCCGGCACAGTCCGTCGTAGTGCGGCGGCAGCTTCTGACGCTGTTGGTCGGCGCGCATTTTCTCCAGCCGCTCCGGTGCGCAGAAGCACGGATACGCCATGCCGACATCCACCAGGATCTTTGCGTGCTCCAGATAAAGGTCCCGGCGTTCTGTCTGCCGGTACGGCCCGAACGGGCCGCCGATGTCCGGTCCCTCGTCGTACTCCAGGCCCAGCCAACGCAGTCCATCCATTAGCTCCTGCTCGGAGCCCGGCACTGTGCGCCGGACATCGGTGTCCTCGATGCGCAGTACGAACCTGCCCCCGGTCTGGCGCGCCAGCAGATGGTCGTACAGCGCCGTCCGCGCCGTCGCCAGGTGCATGTGACCCGTGGGTGAGGGCGCCACGCGAACACGCGCCGGTCTCTTGGCTTCAGTCATGGTGCTCCCGCCTTCAGCTCCGCTGCCACTCCGGGGCCGCGCGGACTCAGAACTCCAGCTCCTTGTGGCGCATTACGACGCTCTCCACCATTCCGATGCCGATCATCAAGGCCATCAAGCTCGAGCCTCCATAACTGACGAAGGGCAGCGGCAGGCCCGAGACCGGGATGAGCCGCAGGTTGACCGCGATGTTGGTTGCGCTCTGGAAGAAGATCAGCATCGCGACTCCGTAGGCGATCATGGCGCCTGCCAGATCACGGGCTTTCTGTGCCGCGCGCAGGCATCTGTAGATCACGAAGGCCTCGATGACCACGATCAGGACGGCGCCGATCATCCCGAATTCCTCGGCCGTCACCGAGAAAACGAAATCCGTGTGGCGCACCTTCATGAAGCGCAGCTGCGTCTGGGTGCCGTGCCCGTATCCTTTGCCAAACAGGCCGCCCGACCCGATGGCGATCAGCGCCTGGAGCACGTTATACGTCGCGCCCGTACGCGCTTCGGGATCGGGAAGCGCGAAATTGATGACCCGGGCCTGCTGATAGGGCTCCAACACAGGGAATGCAAGCACCGCGATGGCGATGCCGGCCAGCGCCATCCAGCCGATCTGACGCATGGGCACCCTGTTCATCCACACCATGCTGGCCCAGATGAACATCATCACGATCACGTTCGACAGGTTGGGTTGCAGCAGGATCCAGATCACCAGCCCCCACACCCAGGCCAGGCTCTTGAGCAGCCACTTCAGGTCGCGCGCATCGTGTTTGCTGCGATCGAAGAATCGTGAAAGCGCCAGGATGACCACGATTTTGGCGAACTCAGTCGGTTGGATGAATAGCACGCCCACCTGGAACCAGCGCTGGGCGCCGAATGCCGCCTGGCCCAGTCCCGACAGCGACATCAGGAACAGCATCATCACGATGTAGATGGGCCAATGGGTCGAGAGCCAGTATCGGTAATCGATGCTTGCCAGGAGAACGATCACGAGGGCGCCGGACGCCGCAAAGTACGCCTGTCGCGTGTCGTAGCCCACCAGGTCCTCATTCCCCGCGATGGCGGACCGGATCATCATCGCGCCGAAGGCGCTTGCCAGCACCACGGCGCCGAACAGCAGAAAGTCAAAATTGCGCCAGGAGAGCCCGCGCATACACTACTCAGCGCGGCGGCGCGTTACGCTCCGGAGTGGGATGTCGGCCACCAGCCGCTGCGAACGCCCATCGTGCTCCACGGCGATCTGCACCGCATCGGTATCAAAGTCCACGTGCCGGGCGATCACCTGCAGGATCTCATCCTTCAGGACGCCTAGTTCTTCGGAGGTCAGGTCGGTCCGATCGTGGATCAGAACCAACTGCAGTCGTTCCTTGGCCCGCGATCCGCTTCGATGTCGCCCGAACCAGCCCATCAACGCCTGCCCCTCATCTTCTGGAGGCGATCCCACAGCCCGCCCTGTTTGTCGGCGCCCAAGAACGGCACCTCCTCGCCGCGCACGCGCTTCGCGATATTGCGGAAGGCCTGCCCGGCGCGGCTGTGCGGATCTTGAGCCACCGGCGTTCCATGGTTGGAGCTCACGATCACAGACTGATCCTCGGGCACGATTCCGATCAAGGGGATCCCGAGCAGATCCAGCACGTCTTCCGCCGACAACATGTCGTTCTGTTTGACCAGAACCGGATTGAGCCGATTGATGATCAGGCACGACCCTCGTTTCTCCTCCGCCTCCAGGATGCCTATGACCCGATCTGCATCCCGCACCGCCGACACCTCGGGGTTGGTGACGACGAACACCCGATCCGCGGGGGCGATCGCGTTTCGGAATCCGCGCTCGATGCCCGCCGGCGAATCGATCAGGATGAAGTCGTGATCGGGCCGCAGCTCCCTGCAGATGCGAACCATGTCCGAAGGCGATACGGCTGTCTTGTCGCGCGTCTGCGCGGCCGGGATCAGGTACAGCTCAGGCAGGTGCTTGTCGCGGATCATGGCCTGCCGCAGTTTGCAGCGCCCTTCGATCACATCCACGATATCGTAGACGATGCGGTTTTCGAGGCCCAAGGCCACGTCCAGATTCCTCAGGCCGATATCGCCGTCGATACATACCACCTTGGCGCCGTCAGCCGCCAGGGCCACCGCGATGTTAGCCACGGCGGTGGTCTTTCCCACCCCGCCCTTTCCCGAAGAGAGGGTAATGACTTCAGCCGTCATGTTTGTGCGGTCCCTGCAGGCTGCCATGGTTCCAGCACCAGGCTGCCGTCGCGTATCACGGCCATCGCGGGCCCGCCTTCGGTGCCGCCCGCGGAGGGGTCCAGTACCTCACCGGCGATCTGCAGTCTCATCGGTGCGAACTCGAGCGCGCAGACCACGGCCTCGGCATCGCCGGCGGCTCCGGCGTGCACCGCGCCGCGCAGACGACCCCAGACTATGGCGCTGCCGTCCACCACCAGCTCGGCGCCGGGGTTCACATCTCCAAGGACGACCACGCTGCCTGGAAACTCGACCCGCGTGCCCGAACGCATGGTGCGATTCACGTAGAGCGCTGTCTCCTGCGAGATGGGCCCTGCATCGATGCTCTGCTGCTCCTCAGGCCGTGGCTTGGAGACGCGGGTCGCCAGGCCGAGCAACTGGGCCGTCTGCTCGGTCATCTGCGACTCGCTGATGACCGCCCACAGGCTTACGTTGCGCTCCGACAGCCGGTCTCGCAGTTCGACCATCTCGTTCACTTTGATCACCTGGGGCCCAACGTCAAGCGCCAGTCGAGCCCCCTGGAAAAAAGGTCGCTGCGAGTCGATTTGAGCCAGCAAAGCAGCGCTCTGCTCGTCCCACTCCCCCTCCGGCAGTGAGACCAACAAGCCATCGCGCATTCCCTTGATGCGGATCGCGGCTATGAGGTCATCCATCGGACGAAATTCCGCCGAATTATAGCATGAGACCCGCGGCGGGAGCCGCCGCGCTCGCCTGGTGCCTGCCGCCATGCTCGGACGTTGCCGGTGAAGATGCGCAGATGGCCCGGCGCCGGTCCAGCCTGGATCGCACTAGCCCCCGGTGCTTGCCAGGTCGATGGACTTCAGCTCGAAGTAAGCCTGCATCAGCCTGCCGACCACTGGCCCGGCCACCGAAGCGCCCTCTCCCCCGTTGTATTCGAATGCCATGATCACGACTTCCGGATCCTCATACGGCGCGAAGGCCAGCGTCCACGAGTGGGTCGGCCAGCTTCCGAACTGGCAGCGGTTGGCCTCGAGGGCGACGTCGTCGCAGTACTCCGCCGTCCCCGTCTTGCCGGCAACCGCGATCGGCAGCGGATACTCCTGGATGAAGATGCGGTTAAGTGTGCCTCCCGTTTCGGTGACCGCAAGGCGCATGCCCGTCCGGACGTCTCTGACAACTCCGGGATCGACGGGCTTCGTCTCGCCGGTCGGGAGGCAGTTGCCCGCCTCGCACTGGTAGACTCCGATCAGAGGCTCCACAGTGATGTCCCACTTCATGTTGGCCACAAAGGGCGAGATCTGGTAGCTGCCCTCAGGCAGCGCCCCTGCCGTCGATCCGTCGGTCAGATTGATCCAGCCGGCGCCGGCGGGGCCCTGGTCCTTAGTTCCGGGAATCGGCACCCACGAGGTAAACTCGGCGGGGCTGAACCATACCGTCTGCGGTTTTCCGTCGGCATCGGTGATACTGCGGACGACGGTTGGCTGCATGAGCTTGCCCTCGTTCGCCATGGTGGCGCCCGAAAGGAGAACTTGCAGCGGCGTGGAGAGGACATAGCCCTGGCCAACCGTTGCGATGTAGGTGTCGCCGGTGGACCAGTTCTCCCCCTGATTGATTCGCTTCCAGCGCGGGTCGGGGATCAACCCCCGGGCCTCGCCAGGAAGCTGAACACCGGATCTGGCGCCATAGCCCAAGGCGCGCGCGTACTCTCCGAGGCGGTAGATACCCAGTCCGCCGTCCGGGATCTCGTCCTCAAATCCACCTCCCAGCTTGTAGAAGCATACGTTGCTGGAGAAGGCAATGCAATGGAAGTAGTCGATCGCGCCAAAACCCTCGGGCCGCGTATCGAAGATCCAATCAACGAATGGACGCGTGTTGTTTGGACCGCATGGTTCGTTCGGCGTGAACTGCTCACACAGTTCAAGTTGCCCGGGCGCGAAGACCACGTGTTCCGGCCCGGGTATGACGCGCTCGTTCAGGGCGCCGGTTGCCGCCGCCAGCTTGAACACCGATCCTGGTGGATACTCACTCTGTATGGCGTTATTGAGCAGCGGGTTACGGGGATCATTGCTCAACTGGTCATAGTAGTACGTGGGGATCAGCCGCGCCATGCGGTTGTTCTCGTAGGTCGGGAAGGACACCATCGCAAGGATCTCACCGGTCTGCGGATTCATGGCGATGACGACGCCGCTCGAGATACGCTGCTGCCCGGTGTCGCCGTAGAACCAGCGATTCCAGAAATCGATTTCCTGACGCAGCGATGCTTCCGCGGCGCCCTGCAGGCGGGTATCGATGGTGAGTGTTACGTTCATGCCGGGTACTTCGCTAATGGGCGGTTCGAGATTGCGCAGCTCCTGGCCGGCGACATCCACCTGCACTACGCGCGCGCCGTTCCTGCCGGTCAGGATCTCCTGCAGTGAAAGCTCGATTCCGGCGTAGCCCACCTTGTCCCGATTGGGCACGAATCCGCGTTCGCGGTACTCCTCCTCCAGTATTGCCGGAATCGGGCCAAGGTAGTCAATCAGATTGGCCGTCAGCGAGCCTGTCGGATAGTCCCGAATCGGGATGATTTCCACTTCCACGCCAGGCCAGTCCACTCCCCGCTCCTTAACCGCGCGGGCGACCTCCTCACCGACATTGCACTTGACCTGCACGGGGCTGTACGGCGCGAGCGAGTCGCCGAGCTCAATGAGCTGGGCGATGCCCGGCCCCTCCACACACGGCGCAAACAGCTTGGCCTCGTCCACTGTGCCGCTGTTGACGGGGATCCCCGTCAACCCGGATACCGCACGATAGATGCCCTGGATATCCGCATCATCATCAGGGAGATTCGCCGGCGTTATCGTGAGGTTATAGGACGCCACATTGCGAGCCAGGATGAAACCGTTGCGGTCATAAATGATGCCGCGCGGTGCGGGCGAACTGACATTCCTGGTGAAGTTCTCCACCGCCAGATCGTTCCAGTCCTCGCTGCCAAAAACCTGCAGAGACACCAGCCTGGTAAGCAGGGCCAAGAGCACCAGCAGGATAATGCCCAGCACGATCGCAAGTCGACGGGGATCGATTCCACCTGCCCGCTGCGAATTGCTGCGCATCACGCTCCCTCTCCGGCGCCGACTACCCAGATCGCAACATCGCGCATCATGCCAAAAAGCGGAATCGCGATCAACATGTTAAGCAATACACTCGGCAGCGTGATCAGGCCCATTGAATCGCCAAGCGCGATCGCAACGCCCGTGAAGCCTAGATACAAGTAGGTCAAAACGTGCAGCAGCGTTGTGCCAAGGAACGTCACGCTGAACATCGCCAGCATCGGCAGTTGCCAAACGCGACGCTGCAGTAGCAGGGCCAGCAGGACGATTCCGGCATAGGACAAGAAGTAGATGAACCACGGCAGGCTGGAGGTCAGGCTGACAAGAACGCTGGCCAGGAATGCCCAGTGAAATCCGGTTGTGACTGCCTCCTGCAGCGCCCAGGCCGTAACCAGCACGAGCACAATATCGGCAGTGCCCCCGAGGAGCTGGAACTGCCCCACTATCGCGGACTGGATGATCACGGCCAGCCCCAGGAGCGGTATTGCGATCAGGTTTCGCATTCTAGGGAATTGCGGTCGGCACCAGGGGCACCGTGTTGATGGCGCGGAAATTCGTGATCACCAGGACGATCTGCAGCCGGCTGAAGTCCACGGCGGACTGTACCGTAGCCTCCTGGAACAGCTCGGCGGGCAGTTTGCGGACATTTACCACCTGTCCCACGATGAGGTCCGGCGGGAATCCGCCTCCAAGGCCTGAGGTAAGGATGATGTCTCCCGATTCGACGGCAACATCTTGCGAAATCAGTTCCAGGCCGATATCGCCCGTGACCGATCCTGCGATGATGGCCTCGATGTTCGCGTTTCGTAGATGGACGTTCACCGCCGAGGCGGGATCGGTGATCAATTGCACACGAGCGGCGTCCGAGATGACCGCGTCGATCCGACCGGCCAGGCCCTCGTTGGTCACCACGGGCATGCCCCGCTGGATACCGTCGTTTGATCCACGGTTGATGATAATGTAATGCAAGAACGGGCTTGGATCGCGACCGATGACCGAGGCGGCTTTGTAGCTGCTTTCCGGGCTGGCGCGCGAGAAATCCACCAGCGCGGCCAGGATCGCGGTCTCATTCGCGCGCTGCTGCAGGTCGATAACCTGCGTCTGCAATTGGGAAACCTGCGCCTCCAACTCCGCGTTGCGCGCCCGCAGCGAGATGAGGTCTCCGGGCGCATCCATGAATTCCTGGATGGCCTGCGTGCGGCCGGCAAACCAGTCCTGGACGGACACCAATCCGCCCGTGAGGGCGCCGGTCGCCGACCTGAAATAGCCGCCGAACGCGAGAACCAGTACCCCTGCCGTAATCAGGAACGTGATGGTCGTCTGAATGGTTCGCGAGAACTGGTCCTTCATTCTTGGCTTCGTGGGGCTTTCGGGCGGATCGGACTGTTGCGCTGACTCGCGCGCTGCGGGTCGGGCATCGTCGGCGCAGCCGAGTGCCCGCGCATCACCTGCGGCCTGCGCCGAGGCGCAGCGTCCGCGCTGAAACCCGTGCGTGGACTAGGTTCTATGCCGCGTGCTTCCTCGTTCCAAACCAACCAGGTGACGGCTCAGATTCTCAAAGTCCTCGTAGACGGCCGCTGCACCGCGGGCCACGCAGGTGAGGGGATCCTCGGCAACCCATACACGCAGCTTCAGCTCTTCCGTAAGTCGATCGGCAAGTCCCTGCAGCAAAGCTCCGCCGCCGGCAAGGCAAATACCGATGTCCATCAGGTCGGAAACCATCTCGGGAGGGATTTCGTCCAGTGCATCCCGGACCGTGTCGATGATCACCTGCACCGAGCCCGCCAGCGCCTCACGGGTCTCGACCGACGAGACCTCCACGGTCTCGGGTAAACCCGTCACCAGGTTCCGCCCCCGTACCTCGAGCGTCTTTTCCGGCTGCAGAGCGAATGCCGATCCAATGCGCCACTTTATCTGCTCGGCGATGCCCTCACCGATCAGGAGACTGTACTTGTTGCGAAGATACTGAACGATATCCTGGTCCATTTCATCGCCGGCGACTCGCAGCGACCTTGACGCCACAACACCGCCCATGGTGAGCACAGCCACCTCAGTCGTACCGCCGCCGATATCGACGACCATCGATCCACGCACCTCATTGATCGGCAGTCCCGCTCCCAGGGCGGCCGCAATGGGCTCCTCGATCAGCATCGCCTGGCGCGCGCCGGACGCCATCACCGCATCGTACACCGCACGCTTTTCGACCTCGGTCACGCCGGTTGGGATGCCTACGATCACTCGTGGGCGCGGCAAGGGTACCACGCTCTGCTCGTGCACCTTGCCGATGAAGTACTCCAGCATCACCTGCGTGACGTCGAATTCGGAGATCACACCGTCGCGAACCGGACGAACCACCACGACGTTGCCGGGGGTCCGACCCACCATCTCCTTGGCCTCCAGACCGATCGCCAGCGGCAATCGCGAACGCTTGTCAATGGTTACCCACGATGGCTCATTGATCACAATGCCCTTGCCGCGCACATGGACCAGAGTGTTCGCAGTGCCCAGATCTATGGCGATGTCTAATGAAAACAGGCCTAGCAGCCAGTTCAACGGATTGAAAGCCAACGGGCGGCTCCTTGAATGCAATCTATGCAAACCTACGGCTTGCCGAAGGGATTATAACATACCGACTTTGCCGCCCTTCTGGTAACTTTGTGCGCTCTTCGGGGTTAACAATTCATATCCAAGAAGCGTTCATCGGGAGGCAGCATGCCGGCAATCGCGATCGTCACGGATAGCACCGCATACATACCGGACACCTTGGTGGAACAATACAAGCTCTCGGTTGCTCCGCAGGTCCTGGTATGGGGTGATCAGACTTATCACGACGGGATTGACATCCAGCCGCAGGAATTCTACACACGCCTCAAGACCGCAGAGGTGATGCCAACGACTTCACAGGTCTCGGTCGTCAGCATGAAGGAGATCTTCGAGAAACTGGTGGACCAGGGAGCCGAAGTGCTTGGGATCTTCATTTCGGCGAAGCTCTCGGGGACCATGCAGTCGGCCACCCAGGGTCGGGAAGAGCTCGGTTCGGCCGCTTCCAAGGTGACAATCGTGGACAGCAACTCCACTGCCATGGCATTGGGCTTTCAAGTCCTGGCGGCGGCCAGGGCCGCGAAGGAGGGCGCCTCCGTGGCCGAGCTTCAACGGCTGGTGGAGAAGAGCCGGGAGCACGTGGGGGTCTACTTCGCCGTGGACACACTCGAGTTCTTGCACCGCGGGGGCAGGATCGGCGGCGCCCAACGCTTCATCGGATCTGCCCTCAACCTGAAGCCCATCCTGGCACTGCATGATGGGCGCGTCGAGGCAAAGGATCGCGTGCGCACCAAGTCCAAGGCACTGGATCGGATCCTTGAGCTTGTTGCGGCGGACGTGAAGGGAAAGTCGAACGTCCGGCTGGCAACGCTTCACGCCAATGCCGAGCCCGAGGCGGTTCAGCTGCTGGAGCGCGCAACCCGGGAGCTCGCGCCGGTCGAGACCATCCTGGCATCCCTGAGCCCGGTTGTCGGGGCGCACGCGGGCCCTGGAACGGTGGGCCTGGCATTCATGGCTGGGATGTAGATCGCACGGCGCACCGCCGCGTGCAGCCACGTGTCTCCCCGCTTGGGGGCGCAGGTATAATGCCCGCATGAACCACCCCAAGTCAGTCACGATTGGCATTGCCGGCGGTTCCGGTTCAGGCAAGACGACCGTGGCGCAGGAGATCCTGGGGCGGGTGGGTCATGACCGGATCGCGTTCCTCCAGCACGATTCGTATTACAAAGATCTGAGCGGTTTGCCCCCGGCCCAACGGTCAGAGCTCAATTTCGATCATCCCAATTCGCTGGAGACGGAACTGCTCACGCAACACATCCTGGTCCTGCGCGGCGGCAATCCGGTTGAGGTGCCGATCTATGACTTCTCGATCCACAGTCGCACCGCGCGGACCTTCACGGTCGCACCGCGACGCGTGATTCTGGTGGAGGGGATTCTGATATTCGTTGACGCTGCCCTGAGGGAGCTCTTCGATGTGAAGATCTTTGTCGACACTGACGCCGATCTGCGCTTTATCCGCCGACTTGAACGCGACATCACCGAGAGGGGGCGCACCACGGAGTCAGTCATCAAGCAGTATCAGCTGACGGTCCGCCCCATGCATCTCGAGTTCGTGGAGCCTTCCAAGCGCTATGCCGACGTGATCATCCCTGAAGGCGGATTTAACACGGCCGCTCTCGACATGGTGGCCGCCCGAATTCTCACCCTGCTCGCCTGAACGCCCTCGGCGGCGCGACGCCCCGCATACAGCTTGCAGTTGGTCTGCTATTGCAGGAGGAGTGACTTGTCGAAGCAATGGACTGCCGCGCCCGCCATGACGCTTGATGCGCGCACGCTCTACGGCGCCCGAATCGAGACCGAGAATGGGACTATGGTGACCCGCCTGTTTGCGGACAAAGCCCCAAGAACAGTAAACAACTTCGTCTTCCTCGCCCGCGAGGGCTTCTACGATGGTTTGATCTTCCACCGCGTGATCAAGGAATTCATGGCGCAGGGCGGCGATCCGACGGGCACCGGCACGGGCGGACCCGGATACAAGTTCAATGATGAGTTCCACCCGGACCTGCAGCACGATCGGCCCGGTCTTATGTCAATGGCGAACGCCGGGGCCAACACGAACGGATCGCAGTTCTTCATCACGTACGCGGCCACGCCTTGGCTGGATCGCAAGCACAGCGTCTTCGGCGAGCTCTCCGAGGGTCTGGACGTGCTCAAGTCCATTCGGCCGCGTGATCCATCCCGCCCGGAGTATCCGGGCGTCAAGATCCTGCGGCTCACGATCGAAGAAACCGCCGCGTCATGACCAGCGCGTCCGGCCGACCTGGCGGCGCGGAGGCCCCGCGTCCCTCGACGCTTCGACTGAACCTCATCCGGGCGTTGGTCCTGCTGGCTGTCATCGGGATCAGCGCCTATATCTTCACGATTCGAGATCAGGCTGAGCGCCTTGCGGTATACGGATACCCCGGCATCTTCCTGATATCGGTGCTGGCGAACGCAACCATCCTGCTCCCCGCGCCCGGCATTGCAGTCGTTTTCGCCATGGGCAGTGTGTTCCAGCCGTTGCTCGTTGCACTGTCGGCCGGCACCGGTGCGACGATCGGAGAGATCTCGGCCTATGCAGCCGGCTTCAGCGGACAGGCTGTCATTGAGCGGACGGCAATATACGCCCGGATCGTGCCGTGGATGCACCGCTACGGCGGCTTGACCACGCTCCTTTTGGCTGCCGTACCCAACCCGTTCTTTGATCTCGCAGGCATGGCGGCCGGCGCACTCCGGATGCCGCTGGCACCCTTCCTCGTCTGGTGCCTCCTGGGCAAGTGCATCAAGATGCTTATCTTCGCCTACACCGGCGCGTATTCAGTCGAGTGGCTAAGCGGACTGATTCGCTAGCGGCGCGATGGCTTCCTAAGTGACTTTGAGGAGATCGGCTTTCGCCGCCCCGCCCGCGTGCCTGCCCGAGGCTTGACCTCATCCGCTCTTCCCTGCAGCCGTACCACCTCTTCAGCGCTCAGATAACGCCATTCACCTGGCTTGAGGGCGGCCAAAGTCAATGTCCCGATTCGTACGCGGATAATCCTGACCACCGGCAGTCCCAAGAGTGAACCGATCTGGCGGATCTGGCGCTTGCGGCCTTCGCCCATCGTGATCCGCAGCCATGTGCCCTTCCCCGCTTTGGATAAAACTCTCACTTCGGCGTGCGTCGTCCTGTAGCCATCCTCCAGGACGACACCTCGGCGCCAGGTCTCAAGCTGCTCTGCGGCCGGCTGGCGAGCCACGAGCACCCGATACTCCTTTGTATGCCCGTAGCGCGGATGCGTCAACCTGTTCGTCAACTCCCCGTCGTTCGTCATTAACACCAGGCCTTCGCTGTCCCAGTCGAGGCGCCCCACCGGATGCAGGTGCGCCGCCTCGGGGACCAGGTCGCTGACTGTCCTGCGCCCCACGGGGTCATCGACCGAAGAGATCACGTTGCGCGGTTTGTACAGAGCCACATAGGTGAGGGCCTCCGGCTGTCGTATTCGGTTGCCGTCCAGCGTGATGATGGACTCCGCGGCATCCGCGCGCTCCCCCAGGGCTGCCACGCGCCCGTCAACGCGCACTCTTCCTGCGGAGATCAGCTCCTCGCAGGCGCGTCTTGACCCATAACCTGCCTGGGCCAGGATCTTCTGCAGTCTCTCAGCCATGCCGATGCAATTCCGGTTAACGCGCCAATCGTGCGGACAGGGGGCGAGCAGCCCGCGTCACGGTTGGCGCGCTCAGCCCTTGAGCAACTCGTCCGTCGAATCGGCAGGTTCGGGGGTCTGGAGGGGCGGAAGGTCCGCAATGCTGTTCAATCCCAGGTGCTGCAGCAAGTCCGGCGTGGTCGCATACAGGATCGGTCGCCCCGGTCCTTGGGACCGGCCCAACTCGTGGATCAGGCCTTTGAACAGCAGACTCTTCAGCATGGTTTCCGAGTTGACCCCCCGAATGGCATCGATTTGGGGCCGCGTGGCCGGCTGATTGTAGGCGATGATCGCCAATGTCTCCAAGGCGGGTCGGCTCAACTGACTGCGCGCCTCCAGGCCGAGGAACCGTTCCAGCTTCGAGGACAGTTGCGGCGTGGTCGTCAACTGCACTCTCCCGGCGTGTCGCTGCAACCGCAGTCCGCGCTCAGCCAACAAAGCCTCCAACTCCAGCAGACCCGCCTCGACAGCCTTTGTGCTGATCTCCAAAGCCTCGGCCAATTCGGTCGAAGCAACCGGCTCGGACGCGACGAACAGCAGTCCCTCGAGCTGCGCAGCCAGCGGCAGCTCGCGCCGCTCAAAATCGCTCATGCTATAATAGCCTCAGATTGTCGTCCACACCGCGCGGGCACGGCAGATGGACATCTACCTCGTGTCCCAGGCAGCGTCAGCGCGTGAATCCCGGTGCTCGACTTCATCGCCGTGGTCCGGCTGCGGCATGGGCACGATTAGGTTGTGATGGGGCGGGAATTCGACGCGCCGGGGAAGAAACATGAGCAATCAACATTATGCCGGTATCCTCGCACTCGCCGTGGCCACCCTGGCCTGTTCGGTTTTTGTCGGCGGTCCGTCATTCCCCGATCCGCCGATCCCCAACTCCCCTGAAGCCCTCCAATCCCTCCAGGCCGACCTCGAAAAGGCCGTATTCGAGAGCCTTACCGAAGGGACGCTGCGCTTGACGATCACGCAGGAGCAGCTGACGGCGTACCTTGCTTCGCGGTTGTCGATGCAGGATCCTCCCCTCATCACCGAGCCGCAGGTCGTTCTGGGCGAACAAGAGATGGTCGTGTACGGCCGGGCGCGGGCTGGGATCTTCGAGGCCAACTTGGCAGTCACCGCACAGTTTGCCATCGACCAGTCCGGTCAGCCGGAATTCCGGATCAGCGATGCTGAGCTTGGCCCGCTGCCGATGCCGCAGGCCTTGAGGGACAGCATCGCTGCGGCTGTGGATGAGGCCCTCACCGGCTACATCGGACCAGTGGCGATCGGCTTTCGGCTTGAGAGTATCGAGATATCCAGCGGCATCATGACGATCACTGGGCGGCTGCGGTGAACCGGATTATACCAGCGGCAACGCGGAGCGACGGCCGCAGGGGGCTGGCTTACGGCGTTCATCGTATGCTCGTCGTCGCGCTTGCGTTGGCGTCGGCCGGCTGTGAGCTCTCTCAAGCAGGGCGCGGCCAGATCAACGTGCGCATCGAGGCGGACGGTCATGTGCGATCGGCGTCCATACCGGCCGGCAGCACGGTGGCCGAGGCGTTCCGCTTGGTCGGGGTGAGCGCCGGCAGTCTCGACAAGACCGAGCCGCCATCGTATGTCGTGCTGGAAGAGGGCGACGAGGTCCGCCTGGTGCGCGTAGAGGAGCGATTCAGGACGGAGTTGAAGACCATCGCGTTTGACCGGCAGCTCCTGCGCAACGAATCCCTTCCCGAGGGCGAGGAACGCCTGGTGCAGGCGGGGGTGAACGGTCAGGAAGAACTGACTTTCCGGGCGATCTTCGAGGACGGGGTGCAAACCAGCGAGGCGGTGATCAAGAGCGTACTCATAAGTGAGCCGGCAGCAGAGATCGTGATGATCGGCTCCAGGTCCAGTTTTTCGCCACTTGCGATTCCCGGCCGACTAGTGTACCTGAGCGCCGGCAACGCCTGGATCATGGACACAAGTACCGCGAATAGGCGCTTGCTGGTCAACACGGGTGACCTCGACGGTCGCGTCTTCGAGCTTTCGCCCGACGCCAAGTACATTCTCTTCACTCGTCGCTCCGACAAGCCGCCGGACGAGGAGATCAACTCGCTATGGGTGGCGCCCACCGATGCTGCAGGCGGCAACGCCACCTCCCTCAAAGCATCCAATGTAGTCCACTTTGCGGCCTGGTATCCGGACTCGTCAACGAGAGTTGCGTACTCCACGGTGGAGCCCCGCGCAAACGCGCCTGGCTGGCAGGCAAGCAACGACTTGCACAGAGTGAGCCTGGACGGAACACCGGAGAAGGTCCTGGATTCCCAGAGCGGCGGCATCTACGGTTGGTGGGGAACTTCCTTCGCCTTCTCGCCCAGTGGGAGGTTGGCATACACTCGACCCGACGGCATTGGCCTCGTGAGCCAGGACGGAGGCTACCTTGCCCCGGTCATTGGCGTAACCCCACTCCAGACTCATGGGGATTGGGCCTGGGCGCCCGGGATCGCCTGGGGCACAGATTCCCAGACTCTCTTCTTTGTCGATCATGTCGCCGCCCTGGGCGCCGAGACGCCGGAGGAGTCCCCGCTCTTCGAGCTCAAAGCGGTGTCGTTGGCCAACAACGCAACGGTGGCGCTGGCTGAGAATGTGGGCATGTTCGCCATGCCGTCCGTCTCGCCGCGATCCGACGGCGGTGGAGCCGGTGCGTACCAGATCGCTTTTCTCCAGGCGATCTTTCCGGAGCAGAGCGACGTCAGCCGCTACAGGCTTGTGGTGATGGATCGCGACGGCTCCAATCGGCGCGAGCTCTTTCCCTCCGCTGATCTGCCCGGACTGGAACCCCAGAGGCCTGTTTGGGCACCAGGCGCGATCGCCAGTCAGGCGGGCGCCTATCTATGCGTTGTCTACCAGGGAAATCTCTGGTTGGTGGACAGCGGGGGCGGACAGCCAAGACAGATCACGGGGGATGGGTTGATTTCTGGGGTAGACTGGCAATGAACAGCGTCCTCCGCGAAGTTGAGAATGGCGTTTCCCGCACGGGCGGACCCTGCGGACGATCACCCGCCACTGAGAGGCATGCATGCGGATTCTGATCACAGGAGCGGCCGGCTTTCTGGGTTCCCACCTGTGCGATCGCCTCATTGTCGACAGCCACGAGGTCATTGGGTTGGACAACTTCGTCACCGGTCGGTCGGAGAATATCGCCCATTTGATGGGCCATCAGCATTTCACGTTCTACCGGCACGACGTGTCCAACTACATATTCGTTCGCGGCCGGATCGATGCGGTCCTGCACTTTGCCTCCCCGGCAAGTCCGAATCCCCAATCTCCCAACGCGTATTTCAATCTTCCCATCCAGACCATGAAGGCCGGCGCCCTCGGGACCCACAACACGCTCGGGGTTGCCAAGGCTCACGGAGCCCGATTCCTGCTGGCATCCACCAGCGAGATCTACGGCGACCCCCTGGTCCACCCGCAGGCCGAATCCTACGCGGGCAACGTCGATCCCATCGGCCCGCGATCGGTCTATGACGAAGCCAAGCGATTTGCAGAGTCCCTGACGATGGCATACCATCGCCAGCACGGAGTGGACACTCGTATTGTGCGCATCTTCAACACCTACGGCTCCCGTATGGATCTCGATGACGGCAGGGCCTTGCCAAATATGCTCAAACAGGCGCTTCTGGGTCAGGCGCTGACGGTGTACGGCGACGGAAAGCAGACCCGCTCGTTTTGCTACGTCGACGACTTGATCGAGGGCGTGGTCCGCCTGCTGCACTCGGATGAACACCTGCCTGTGAACATAGGGAATCCAATTGAGATGACGCTTCTGGACTTCGCCACGCAGATCAACCAAGTGGTAGGGAACCGCGGCGGCATCACCTTTGTACCTGAGGCGCGCAGCGAGCGCGATCCGCAGCGGCGGCGGCCCGATATCACACGGGCCCGGGAGAAACTGGGGTGGAATCCGAAATTCGGGCTGGAGGAGGGCATTCGCCTCACGATTCCGTACTTCAAGCAACAGCTTGGCCTGCCATGATCGCAATCCTGAAAAAACCTGTCGAGCGAAACCGATTCCTCAAGTTCATGGTGGTGGGCGCCATGGGCGCCCTGCTGGACGTCAGCATTGCCAATCTTCTGACGCATTTCCTGGGCATGGATCTGGTTCCTGCAGGCACAATCTCCCTGGCGTGCGCCATCGTCAGCAATTTTGTCTGGAATCGCTTTTGGACCTATCCAGAGTCCCGGTCGAAGGCCCTGCCGCACCAGTTGGGCATGTTCACGGTCGTCAACGTGGCGGGCATTGCCATTCGCATCCCTGTACTACACTACGTCGAGCCGCTCATGTTGATCTTCTTCCGTCCGGATCCGAACATGCCACGGCTCAGTCCCGAGTTTGCCGCCAGGAACTTCACGCTTGCACTGGCAGTCGGCATCGTGATGCTCTGGAACTTCTTCGCCAATCGTTACTGGACCTACAGCGACATCGATTGAACAAGAGCCATCCTATGAAGGTTGTCCCCCTCTACAATTCAAAGGGCGATGTGGGAGGATACATGGTCTACCCGCACGTCTACAATACCGTCGGTGAGTGGATGGGCTTTTGCACCGCCGAGCGCGAGGTGTATTCAGTGCTGGGCAACTATGTGGGCTACTTGTCTGACGATCAGCGCATCCTCCGTCAGCGGACCCTGTCATCACCCGGCCGGCGCCACGAGCCTCTCTCCCGGCCGCCGAAACTGAGTCCCCCCGCAGCGGTTCCGTTGGCTCCGCTGATGCGCGAGTTGACCCACAGCACCGTGGACGTTCTCATGGAAGAGCCTGAACGACTGCACACCGCCGATATGGGCGAGCTGCGGCCGGACTTGGAGTAGACCGATCCAATTGGTGGCCTGCCGGGGCACAACCGCTCCAACGCGTTGTGCCCGTGGCGGCTTAAGAGCACTGCTGCCTCTGACGCTAAGGGTTTACCTGCGATGATCAATTCACTCCGATCGAAAACCGTGAGCGCTTCGCGCATCAATATTGCCCAGCTCATGCAGCCGGAGCACGCCAACAATCTGGGCAACGTGCACGGCGGCTGGATCATGAAGCTCGTCGATGAAGCCGGGGCATTGGCATGCATGCGGCACGCCCAGCGGCGGGTGGTTACCGTGGCGATGGATTCCATGGTGTTCAGGCATCCCATCAAGCTTGGCGATCTAGTTCTTCTGACAGCCGAGCTGACCAACGCCGGTAGGACCTCGATGGAGGTCGAGATCCAGGTGCAGGCCGAGAATCCGATCTCAGGTGAGCGAAAGCACACCAATACAGCGTATGCCGTGTACGTTGCGCTCGACGACGCCGGCAAGCCTGTTGCCGTCCCCGCTCTGCTCGCCGAGACGGACGAGGAGAAGCGCCGGCAGGCAGAGGCCCAGGAGCGCCAATCGCGGCGGCTCAAAGAGCGCCAATGAGGTGGCTTCGTTGGCTGGGGCGACATCCGATTGCCTGGCTGCTGGCGGTGGCGTTTGCCGCCGCCCTGTTCATTTTCCGGGACTTCGGCCTCGCGTGGGACGAGCCGCTCTTTTACCGGTACGCCGATGCCCTCGGATATGCATATGCACCCGCGAACTGGTTCAGCGGCGAGTTTGATCTGAATCGATCCTACGGGCCGAGCGCCGACGACCACAAGACCCGTGGACCGGGCTACCTGTTCATCGCGCGCCTGCCTGCGAGGGCGCTCCAACAGCTCGGCGTGGACGCCGCATCCTCGTGGCATTTGGTCAATTTCGGCACCTTCCTGCTGGGTGTCTACTTTGTGTATCGACTCGGCCAATGGTTGGCGGGTGAGACGACAGCGCTGTCGGGCGCCGCGCTCTTCGCCAGCCAGCCGCTCCTGTGGGGACACGCTTTCATCAACCCAAAGGACATGCCGTTCCTGGTTCTTCTTTCGGGCGCGATCTGGCTCGGTGTGCAAATGGTGGATCGGCTGTCAGAATCGCAGGAGACTCGCTGGTACCGGCTTGCCGCCGGGGCTCTGCTCCCGGCTGTCTTTCTGGGTCTCGCCAGCTCCAATCGCGTCCTCGGTCCGCTGGGCGGATTGCTCGTGTCACTGTATTGGATCGCGCGGCGTCCGGGTTGGCGCACCATTGCCGCGATTGTTCTCTACGGCATGCTGGCATGCGCCGTAATGATTGCGACCTGGCCGTACCTCTGGGAGAGCCCGCTTCGTTTTGTGGAGGTCTTTGGGCTGATGGCGCAGAATCCCACGGTGCTTCCGGTTCTGTTTGCCGAATCGGTCTATCGCGCCAACGAGCTTCCGGTTCGCTATCTGCCCTTCTACTTCGGAACGACAATCACGGAGCCAGTCTGGCCACTCTTCGGGCTGGGGCTCGTCGGCAGCCTCATCCGTGCCAGAGCTTCGAATGGTCGCGGGCTGCGTCTAATGATCCTGCTCAGCTGGCTGTTGGTGCCCCTTGCGTACGCCCTGGTTGCCCGTCCGCCGTTTTACGACGGCATGCGGCACTTCCTGTTCGTCCTGCCGCCTGTGTTCGTCATAGGCGCCCAGGGCCTGGAATTCCTTCTCCGTCGCCTTTCACGTGGATGGACGCGGATCGCTTTGGCATCACTGGTCCTCGTCCCGGGCTTGGCCGGCATCGTGCTCCTGCATCCATATGAGTATGCCTATTTCAACTCGCTGACGGGCGGCACCGGCGGTGCTTTTCGGCGCTATGAGACCGAGTATTGGCTGACATGCTACAAAGAGTCGCTTGAGCGCTTCAATGAGATGGTGTCCGAACCGACCCGCCTTTTCGTCCATCGTGAAGCGGCCGTCGCCCTACCTTATGCGGCGCCGCATGTGACGGTGCTCGATGAACGGGGTGCGAAAGCAACCATCCTCGCCGGTGACTACATCCTGGTCAACACACGGACCAACGAAGACCAGCGGACATATCCCGATGCACCCGAGCTGTTGAGAGTGGGCCGCGCGGGGGCCACGTTCTGCGTCATCAAGAGCGTACCGTGACGACCCATCGCGAACGCATCCAGGCGTCCCTGCACGGGGAGATCATCGACCGTCCGCCGGTGGCGCTTTGGCGCCACTTTCCTGTGGATGATGAATCCCCGAAGTCACTAGCGATGGCGCAGCTCGCCTTCCAGGAACTCTACGACTTCGACCTTGTCAAGGTGACGCCCGCCTCCTCGTTCTCAGTTCGTGATTGGGGTGTTGAAGACGCGTGGCAAGGCAACGCCGAGGGGACAAGAACGTATACAAAGCGCGCGATTCGTGAACCGGGGGACTGGGAGAGGTTGACTATCCTGGAACCCACCGCGCCGAACCTGGCGCGGCAGCTGGAATGCCTCGGCCTGATCCGCAGCCGCCTGGGAGAACATACTCCTCTGCTGCAGACGGTCTTCAACCCACTTGCGCAGGCGAAACACCTTGCTGGCGAGCAAACGTTGCTGCAGCATCTGCGAACGCATTCGGTTGCCGTCGAGGGCGGCCTGCGGACGATCGCAGAGAGCACCCGCCTGTTCATTCAGGCAGCGACGCGCCAGGGAATCGACGGGATCTTCTACGCCGTCCAGCACGCGCAGGGCCGGCTGCTTTCACATGAGGAATTCGTGCGATTCAGCCGCGAAGCCGACATCATGTTGCTCCGATCCGCGAGCGAGCTGTGGTGCAACGTGCTGCACCTGCACGGAGAGGATGTGTACTTCAACGCCGTCGGCGACTATCCGGCCCAGGTCATCAATTGGCATGATCGCGAAGCCGGTCCAGCACTCGAAGAAGCGGGCCGTCTTTGGGCTCGAGGCTTGTGCGGGGGCCTGAGTAGAAATACCCTCGTCAACGGCACCGCCAAAGACGTGGCGCGCGAAGCAGCGGAGGCCTTCGCAGCGCCGGATCGCGGTCGACTCATCCTCAGCACGGGCTGCGTGGTGCCGATCACCGCGCCTCACGGCAATATTCTGGCGGCCCGGCGCGCCTCCGAGGACCAGACTCTCGCTGCAAGCGGCCAGCCCAGATAGGCATGCGCGTCATCTCTGGCTCTGCGAAAGGGCGCAAGCTCCTGTCCGTTCCCGGCGACCAGACGCGGCCGATAACCGATCGGGTGAAGGAGGCCCTCTTTGAGATCGTCGGGCCGGACGTGCGGGAGTCAACGTGGTGGGATACGTTCGCCGGCACGGGCGCGGTCGGAATCGAGGCCCTCAGCCGCGGCGCCAGCTTCGCAAGATTGACGGACCTCAACCGCGCGCCCCTCGAGACAATCAAGGGGAATCTGGAGCGCACAAGGCTCTCAGCGCGCGCCGAGGTGCGCCGGGCCGATGCCTTCGCTATGCTCGCGGCGGCGCCCGACAGGCCATTCGACTATATCTATGTGGCTCCGCCCCAGTACAAGCAATTGTGGCAGCGCGCACTCCACGCCCTGGATGCCAACACCGGATGGATGGACGTCAACGGCTGGGTCGTGGTGCAATTGGACCCAAAAGAATACGACCCTCGGCCGCTGATCAATCTCCAGGAGTTCGACAGTCGCAAGTATGGGACAACACTCCTGGTATTCTTCGCCCTGCAGGAGTCGTGAGCCGCCTCGACGGGCCCTTCTTCTACTTCCACGGCGCAATGATCAGCACGTTCTCTTCGTCGGCCGCGTGGCCGATATATGGCAGCTGCCACGACTCGGCGATGGTCTTGAGCACTGAGTAGTGCGTGTACGGCAAATCGTCTTCGAACCCGGCCTTGACCTGGGGGGACACAAGTATCGTCGCGATCCGTCCGCCTGCCTTCTCGGGCAGCCCGCAGCATGAGTGATCCCCCTGCCCCTCATCCCACGTGATAATGATGAGATATGGCTCGCCGTCGGCCTCGAGTGCCGGTTGCAGCACCAGCATCAAGCTTTGGAGCCATTGATCGGCGACCGGCAGTCCGCAATCGTGAGCATCGTTGCACAGATTGGGGGTGATGAAAACGTACGCCGGCAAATCGTTGGCCGCAAGATCAGCGTATAGCTGCGTGAAGGGGACCACGCTCCGGGCGCAGCGCTCACCATTCAGCCGAATCGGCTCGAAGTAGATGAAGGGATTGTGCTTCATGGCGTACAGGCCGTAGTCGGAGCCCTCAAAGCAGGCCGATGGCATGTCTTCCTGATACGTCTTCCAAGTCCTGCCGCTTGCCTCTATCAAATCGGGAAGCGTCACGGCATCGTACAGGCACTTGGTGCAGGAGAAATCGAGCCCAAATGTATCGCCGCTGATCAATGCAAGGTAGTTGGGCAGGCTGGGATGTGTTACGGCAAAGTGCTGCGTCAGCAGCGTGTAGGAGTCGGCCAGCTGATTGAAGTACGGCATGCGCGAATTGCCGATGACCGTTCCGAATTCCTTGTTTTCGAACACGATCGTGACAACGTGCTCGAAAGCGGGTACGAGCGGTATGGGCGTGGCCGTCGGCTGGGGCGTCGCGGTGGGAATGGGTGCCGGGGTGGTCGTGGGGGTGGCCGCGGGGCCGGCCGTCGGGATCGGACTGGGAATTTCAGCAGGCGCCATTGGGCGGCAAGCGGCAAGTGCGAACACCGTGACGGCTGCTGCGTGGAACCAGGGATTGGATGGCACTGGAACCTCCCTTGCCGGGTGCGGCAAGCTCTCAAGATGCAGCCTCCCCCTGCGATTCTTGCTACAATCATACCAAACCGTCACCTGGCGGGTTGAGGAGGATGCCATGCAGATCGACACAGTCCGGATCCAGAAGCCGGAGGACATCAATTTCGTGCTCGGGCAATCGCACTTTATCAAGACCGTGGAAGACATCCATGAGGCTCTCGTCAACACGGTACCGGGCATCAAGTTCGGCCTGGCGTTCTGCGAGGCCTCGGGCAAGTGCCTTGTGCGCTGGTCGGGGACGGATGATCCCATGATCGCCCTCGCCACTAGCAACGCGCAAGCTATCGGGGCCGGTCACACCTTCATTGTGTTCCTGGGATCGGGATTCTTTCCGGTTAACGTGTTGAATGCCATCAAGGGCGTCCCGGAGGTGGCGCGCATCTTCTGCGCGACTGCCAATCCCACCGAGGTGCTGGTGGCCCAGACTGACCAGGGTCGGGGAATACTCGGCGTGGTTGACGGTTCATCGCCGAAGGGAATTGAGCAGGCGGCTGACATCGCCTGGCGCAAGGACCTGCTTCGGAAGATGGGCTACAAGGTCTGAGGATCGTCGCGGAGATGCCCGTTCACTTCCAAGAAGATGCCGGGGCGCCCTGGCATCTTCTCTCGCCTGCGCATGCCATACGCGATCCTGACTCGCAGACAAGGATGTCACTCTGCGAACTCGATCTGCAATCGTCCAGCGGCATCATAGTGGGAGCGAGCTGCAAAGGGCGGATCACCCCGGCGCATATCATGTATGCGACCGACCAGTTGCGGAACGTCTTCGACTGTGGGTAGTGATGGGATTCGGTCGAAGCGCACCCACTCGGCCGCGCCTTCCGCAGATTCCCTGAGGACTCCGCCGGACACCTCGCCGGTAAACACGTACAAGCCGACGCCGATATCCCCCGCGTCCACCACGACGGTGCCGCAAAGCCAAAGCCGAGCTTCGAGGCCGGTCTCCTCACGCAGCTCCCGGTTGGCCGAGGCCAATACGTCCTCGCTGCGATCAATGTGGCCGCCTACCCCGTTGTATTTTCCAGGCCAGAGTCTCTTGTTTGGAGCGCCCTTTATCAGTAGGTAGGTATCCGCGTCACGAACGAAGATCGCGGTGCGGGGAATAAGCATGTACCGGTCCCGGGCGTAGCGCTGCTCGCTGGCAGGCACTGATTCCGGTTCGTATGCCAGGGGATGGGCTTGGCCAGGTAGCCTCGGCCGAAATCTCAGTCTTGCAGATCATCCGCCATGGCGATGGCGGACTCACGACCAACATAGAAATCGGCCTGCGGCGCCACGTCAACTGCGTGGACGAATGTACTTACGTACTGGCGTGTGTCCGCCACGCCCAGCAACTCGAAGAGTCTGGCAAACTGAACCTGCCAGGCGCCGGTGATCCGTTCGCGGGCGGAGCGATCGAGTTCATACATCTGCCGCTTGAAAGGCCCAATCGCATTCTTGCGCGCCTTGTAGTAGAACTGCTCATCCGTCATACCGGACCTTCGCTCGGCAGCCGAGTTCTTGTCCAGCCACGCATACATCTCGCGTCTCAACCCCTCCGGTGCATTCCCGTAGAACATCGTCATGAAGCTGGTTGCCAAGTGCACTTCGAGCGCTTCGTAGTCCACGAACTTATGGAAGGCGTCCTCCGGCAGTGTGGACGCACCGTGCTGCACCGCGCCGCCAAGTCCATAGCCTTCCCGGGCCAAACCCGACAACTCCCTCAACGTCCGGAAATCGATGTTGACTTGCGCCAACTTCCCGCTGGGCAGGACCGTTCCTCCGTGCGAGGTACCCGTCTGTATACTGATCTTGCTCAGGCCTGCCTTTCCGGGGACCAGCCCGTTCATGACTCCATTGAAGCCATCCATGAAGGCGCGCAGTTCCTCGGCAGTCGAGTTGTGCCCCCCGACTTCGCCGATCTCCCCCCCAATGGAGATCGTAACGCCCTCGGGTTCAAGGCCCCGGATGTAGGCGGCCAGTTCGGAAGACAGCCGGACGTTCGTCTCCTGCTGCTCGGGCA
>JAZDHO010000226.1:0-5177 GCA_043805815.1 Chloroflexota bacterium | reverse complement strand
CGTCGGGAAAGCCGAGCGGCACGGTCCGTTCGGCGCAGACCGCCGCGCAGGATTTTCCCGGCCCGGATGTCCGCATCATCGACACCCTGACCGTCTCTGCAACCTGGGCGCAATGGTGCTGGACGCTGATGCGCTGGTGCGGTCGGGGCAGCCGGCCGACGCGATTGAGGCACGTATGACTGAAATGATCCCGCGTGGGCGCCTGTACTTTGTGGTCGACACCCTCGAATACCTGGCCAAGGGCGGCCGGATCGGCGGCGCCAGGGCATTGCTCGGAGAATTGATCCAGATCAAGCCCATACTCACCATCCGTGAAGGTCGGCTGAGGCCTACGAGCGGCAGCGCACGCGCAAACGATCCATCGCCAGGCTGGAGCAGATCGCGGAAAGCCAGTGCCCCAGGTCACCGGACGCACATCTTGCGGTCATCCAGGTCGCGGCCGCCGACGTGGCCCGCCTGCTGGCTGACGGGCTGAAGGCTGTCATGAACCTGACCGAGGTTCCAGTCTGCGAGTTGCCGCCGGCGATCGTGGTGCATGGCGGATCGGGAGCGCTCGGTTTGGGGTTCTTCGTTGCCGCGCCGGAGAAGGCCTCGTGAATGCGAATGGTATAATCGACTCACCGGCGGGAAGTTCGCGCCCGCGGTTGCAAGTCGAGGAGTCCCCATGTCAGGTCATTCCAAGTGGTCCACCATAAAGCGCAAGAAGGGCGCGGCAGACGCCAGGCGCGGCGCGGTCTTCACGCGGCTGACTCGTGAGCTCGTTATGGCGGCGCGTGACGGCGGCGGCGACCCCAATGGCAACTTCCGGCTGCGCCTGGCAGTGGACAAGGCGCGTTCCGAGAACATGCCGAAGGACAACATTGAGCGCGCCATCCGCCGGGGCACGGGCGAGGACAAGGACGCCGCGGCCTTCGAGCAGGTCTTCTATGAAGGCTATGCGGCCCATGGCGTGGCTGTCATGATCGAATGCGTGACGGACAACCGCAACCGCACGGTGGCGGAGTTGCGCCACGCGCTGACCCAGGCGGGCGGCAGCCTGGGCGAGCTGGGATCGGTCGCCTGGCAGTTCGAGCGGGCAGCCTACTTTGCGTTTCCCGCGAGCGCCATGGCGTACGACAAGGCTTTTGAGCTTGGCATCGAGGCCGGGGCCAATGACGTGAACGACGACAACGGCACGGTCGAGATCATCGGTCCCGGGGAAACATTCAAGGCCATCGCCGATCGGCTGCATGCCGCGGGCGTGCAGCCGGATGAAGCCGGCCTGCGCATGCTCCCGAAGCAGGAGCTCGAGCTCGAAGTCGAACAAACCCTGCAGGTCATGAGGGCGCTGGAGACCATCGAAGAGATCGACGACGTGCAGAACGTCTTCTCCAATCTCAAGGTGTCCGAACAAGCGCTGGCCGCCTTGGAAACTGCCTGACAGATCCCAACGTCGCGCTCAACATAGAACACGGAGTTCTCCGTGATCATCCTTGCGGGCTCCGTCAGGCCTGGGCAGTCACGAGGGGCGAGATGACCCTGGCGCTTGGCATCGACCCGGGAACAGCCACCACCGGATACGGGCTTGTGCGGCTCACGCAGGCGGGGGTGCTGGAATCCGTTGCCTACGGCGTGATCGTCACGCCGCCGCACGCGCCCGCGCACGAACGTCTGCTCATGCTCTTCACGGATGTCCGGGACCTGCTGGCGCTGCACCAGCCAGATACGTGCGCGGTCGAGAAGCTCTTCTTTCAACGCAACGTGTCCACCGCCATCGCGGTCGGGCAGGCGCGCGGCGTGGTGCTGCTGGCCATTGCCCAGGCGGGCGCGGAAGTCGCGGAGTACACGCCGAACGAGGTCAAGCAGGCTGTGTCTGGATACGGCGCTGCCGACAAGCGGCAGGTCCAGGAGATGGTGCGCACCCTGCTGAACCTGCCGGAGCTTCCCAGGCCCGACGACGCTGCCGATGCGCTGGCGATCGCCATCACACACCTGCATACCCGTAGAGACTGATGACCGCCGCCGCGGCCGCAGGCAAAGCGCCCGCAAGCCGCCTCACCTATGTGGTAGAAATGGACGAACATGATCGCCACGCTGCGCGGTGAGATCATTCAGATCGAGGACAACGCCTTCATTGTGGAAGTCGGGGGCGTTGGCTTGCGCGTGTTCGTCCCGGCTCCGCTGCGCATCCGCATGAAGACCGGCGAGGGTGTCTCGCTCTTCACGCACCTGGTCGTGCGTGAAGATGCCCTCACTCTGTACGGATTCGAGTCGCAGTCCGAGCGCGAGCTCTTCGCGCTGCTGCTGGGAGTGGATGGCGTCGGGCCGAAGGTCTCGCTGGCGGTCCTCTCAACCCTCAGCCTGGATGCGATCCAGCATGCCGTGATGGCCGAACAAAGCGAGGTCCTCGGACGCGTGCCGGGCGTCGGCAGGAAGACCGCGCAGAAGATCGTGCTCTACCTGCACGATCGGCTCAAGCCGTCGGATGCGCTTACGAAGCTCGCGGCGCTGTCCGACAAGGACAGTGAGGTCTTGGCCGCCCTCACGGCCCTCGGCTATTCGGTCGTCGAAGCCCAGACCGCGATCCAATCCATGCCGAAGGATGCGCCCGACGGCGTGGAGGAACGCCTCCGGCTGGCGCTGCAGTACTTCGCCGGCTGATGCGGCCAGGCTGCGCTTGGGAATCCGCGGGCGGAGTGATCCGCCCGATTGTGTATATAATGCCAATCCAGAGGCATCATGCTTAAGAAACGAATTTCTCTCATCGGTCCGGGCGCCATGGGCGAGGCTGTTATCGCCGGGACGCTGCGCAGGAAGCTGGTCCGCCCAGCCGACTTGACAGCTGCGGGACCGCGGGACGAGCGGCTTGCCGAGCTGCAGAAGAAGTACGGCATCGAGACCACCACCAACAACTCGGCCGCTGTGCAGCGCGCCGACGTGGTCGTGATCGCCGTCAAACCCCAGCGGCTCACCGAGGTCATCAAGGGTCTGCGGGGCATCCGGGCGGAGGCGCTGGTGCTCTCCGTGGTCGCCGGCGCATCCCTCAAGAAGCTGGCGGCCGGCCTTAAGCACAAGGCGATCGTGCGTTCCATGCCGAACACGCCGGCGCAGATCGGCGAAGGCATCACGGTCTGGACGGCTTCGCACGAGACCACCACCGCCCAGCGCGAACTGGCGCGCCAGATCCTGGAAGCGCTGGGGGAGCAGGTCTTCGTCGAGGACGAGTCCTACTTGGACATGGCCACGGCGCTCTCAGGCAACGGGCCGGCCTACGTCTTCCTGTTCACCGAGGCCCTCATCGATGCCGGCGTGCACATGGGCTTGCCGCGCCGCATCGCGGAGGCACTGGTGCTGCAGACCCTGAAGGGCTCCGCCGCCTACTACCAACGGGCTCCCCAGCACCCTGCCGCGCTGCGGAATCAGGTGACCTCCCCCGGCGGCACCTCTGCCGAAGCGCTCTACTACCTGGAGAAGGCGGGCTTTCGCTCGGCGATCTCCCGCGCCGTGTGGGCTGCGTACCAGCGCTCCTTGGAACTCGGGAAGGAAACACCAGGTCACATCCCGGAGTCGCAGGCCGAGGACACCGCGGCGTGACCGCTCCCAACGCCGTGTGATCGCTTCCCCCGGCCCGCATCGGGATCTCATCGCACATGCCAGACTCCCTCATCGATCGTCCGTGGAAGAGAATGCTGTGGATCGCGGCCATCGCGGCCCTCGCCTATTTGCCGCGCGCGCTGCAGCTGACCTACTACCGTGACGACTGGTACTACGCCTACGATGCGCTGGTTGGACCGGCGGGCGTCTTCCGTTATATGTTCGCCGGCGACCGCCCCGCACGCGGTCCCTTCTTTGAGCTCTATCAGGCTCTGATAGGGATGACGCCTGCACCGTACCATCTTGCGATGCTCTTCTGGCGCATCGTCGGCGGCATCGAGGTCATTTGGCTGTTCGGCCTGCTGTGGCGGCCTCGTCCGGCGGCGGCGCTGGCCGCGGGCTTGCTGTTCGCCGTCTATCCCGGCTTCACCTGGTGGGTCCAGGCCATCGAATACCAGCCCATGGTTGCCAGCGCCGCTCTGATGGTGCTCTCCCTCGGTCTGACCTTGCAGGCGCTCAGGCTCAAGCAGCCGGCGATTCAGGCCGCCTGTGTTGCCGGCGCGATCCTCAGTGGCTGGCTGTATCTCTCACTGGTGGAATATGCGGCGGGGATGGAGATCTTCCGGCTGTGCCTGATATACCTGGCCGTCGGCACCTCGCAACTGCGGACTTTTCGTTCGAGAGCCGTGGCCGCCCTCCGCAAGTGGGTTGCCTACCTGATCATCCCCGCCGGCTTTCTCCTCTGGCGATTCGTCTTGTTCACGAGCGAGCGCAAGGCGACCGACCTCGGCGCCCAGCTGGGTGGTTTCTTCGCCGATCCGCTCTCCACTGGGCTGCGCTGGACCATGAACCTCCTCGTCAGCCTCCTCAACGTGACGTTGGCGGCATGGGTCCAGCCCTTGCTTAACAACTTCTTCTCCGGCACATTGCGGGAAGAGGTGCTTGGCCTCGTGTTGGCCCTCGCCGCGGGTGTGCTTGGCTGGCTGCTGCTGCGGCGGGACCCCGCCTCACCCGCGCGCACGAAGACGACGATCGTTGACGATTGGCAGCTGCAGGCGGTCTGGCTCGGCTTGTCGGGAGTACTGCTGGGGATCGCGCCCGTCATTGTCGCCAATCGGCAGATCACCTTGCCCAGTTTCTCCCACTACTCCCTGCCGGCATCGCTCGGGCTGGTGTTCGCCGTGGCGGGCCTGGTAGCGCTGCTCTCGGACCGGCGCGCGCAGACGGCGGTCTTCAGCGCCCTCTTCGTTCTGAGAGCGCTGACGCATCAGGGCTTGGGTGCGAGCGCCGCGCGCGAAGAGCGGACGATCGCCTCGTTCTGGCACCAGATGGCCTGGCGCGCACCCTCCATCGCTGCGGGCAGCACACTGCTCGTGTACTATCCGGGCATCGACTACGGCAGCGACAGCGATGTGGTCTGGGGCCCGGCGAACTTCATCTACTACCGGCAGGCGCAGGCTCAACTCCCGGTGCGCGTGCCGATCTCTGCGCTCACGCCGGACAGGAACACGCTGAATGCCATTCTCGTGGGCAAGGACGTGCTGGAGAGCACCTACCGGGCGCACACGCTGAATATCGATCACGGCAATGTCCTGATCGCGGTC
>JAZDHO010000225.1:0-15549 GCA_043805815.1 Chloroflexota bacterium | reverse complement strand
GCATTGCACATCGATCCTGGCGGTGGCTATATCAACACCGGAATTCCCGCCCTCGGCCTGGACTGCCGTTTTCGTGGCCGCAAACGAATCGGCCTTTCCAGTCTCCGTATGGTAGACCAGGAAGTACGCGCCTTCGCGCGCGGAGTTCGCAAGGACCACTTTCACATAGAAGGCCATCCCGAGATCCAGCGCCCCGATTGTGAGAACCAGGAAAATGGGGAGGATCAAGGCGAATTCAAGCAGCCCCTGGCCGGCGCGATTATTGCTTCTGGGAATGCGGGTTGCCCGCTGCCTGGAGTTCGTCATTCTGTTTGTTGGAGAACTTGCACCATGACCTGAAGGCGATTCAACAGCCGATCCTTCAGAGGTCCAGGCAGGGATGCGTTCCAGCACGCTGCCAAGGCGCTTTTCGCCTGAACTACGAAACGCCCGGCGACGTTGCTGCAGGACACCAAGTAGTCACGAGCCAGGACCGCTTCGTTCGTCCCGGGATTGCCGCCCCAGATACCCGCCACCGACGCGAGCGCGCCGCAGGCTTGCCTCCCCGGATCGGACCAAAGTCACTCACTATCTCCGCAGGCACAAAGCCCTACTCTTGCATCAATGGGATTATAATCCTCTTGAATGCCGAATGCAATGGAACGCGGCGCACCCGGGTGGGAAAGCGACCGCCGTGTGCGTGGTGCCGCGCCTCCACTGGACACTGCCCTGGCGTCAGAGGGAACCTCCATCGCGCTCCGCTGATACGATATCAATGAAGATGCGCCTTGGGGCGGTAATCGCCTGCACCTTACTTCTTGCGCCGACGCTAGCGGCGGCGAAAGCCGGCCCCAGTAGTCCTATGCGGCCCCGTTCTGTTCCGGAACGCACAATCCCGCCACAGAACGTGACGCCGGTATGCCTGGATCGCAGCGATATTCCTGAAAGCGAGTTTCACTGGCTTCATTTTCCTGCCAATCCCAGTGAGCTGGCCACCAGCGAGGACTATGCCTATCTTTCGGGGCAGTTGATCCTAACTGGCGTCGTAGACGCCTCGGATTGTCCGCTGGGAGGACTCTGGCCGGATGGATATGCCACGGCCTGCGGACTGGCAAAGACACGCCAAGCCTCGCTGTATCTTCAGAACGTGTATGATGACGAGATCCTCGCGGCAGGCAAGGACATTGGCGTGCCGCCGGTGATGATCAAGCAGCTGATCCGTTACGAGAGCCAGTTCTGGCCGGTGCAGTGGGGGCCGTATCACTACGGTCTGGGGCATCTCACGATCCCGGGCGCAGCGACGGCCTTGTTCTGGAACCGGGACCTGTACGAGGCCGTGTCCGCCGAGGCGCCGGGGAGCGTGGATCTGCCGGCCTCGCTCGTATCGATGATGAACGCCTACTGCCCAACCTGCAGCTATGGCCTGGACATCCCCAAAGCGGAGAGAAGCATCAAATCCATCGCCCAGGTCCTGCTGGGATACTGCAAGCAGACAACTCAAATCGTCTACAATGCGACAAAGGTTTCCCCGGCCGATGTTGTGGATTACGCCACCATCTGGAAACTAACTCTGCTCAATTACAATGCGGGGCCCATGTGTGCCTTCGACGCGGTGAAGGCGAACTACGCGCTGGGCACAAAATTGAGCTGGGTCGGGATCGCCGACAAGCTCGCCCTGCGAATGTGCATCCGGGGAGTAGGATACTCGGACACGATTACGGCCCCCTACTACGAATTCGGAACGACGCCTTGAAGCGGGCGGCGAGAGTGGATTGGCCGCCGCGGGCACTCATCCGCCGGGAGATCACTTCTTTGGCGTGTCCCCGGCGGTTTCATCCGTCATTCGCAGGACGCTGCTGAAGTCCTCGAATCTCTCGACGAATATCGATACCAGAAGCGGATCAAAAAGCGTTCCAGAGGACGACTTGATCAGCTCAAATGCGGCCTCCAGCTTGATGGCCGTCTTATACGCGCGTTTGGTGGTGAGGGCGTCAAAGACATCCGCGAGAGCCACGATGCGTCCGCTGAGAGGAATGGCCTCTCCTCGCAGACCCTCCGGGAAGCCTGATCCGTCCCACCTTTCATGATGGGTCCGGCAAATGATTTCGGCAGCCTGCAGGAGGGGCGAACCTGAGCCGGCCAGCAAGCGGTGGCCCTCCACGGTATGTTGTTCTGCGATCCTGTATTCATCAGGTGTGAGCTTCGCGGTCTTTTGCAGCAAGGGCGCCGGAAGGGCGATCTTTCCAACATCGTGCAACATGGAGGCGGATGAGAGAAGGCTGGCCTCATCATGTTCGAGCCCCGTTTCCCTGGCCAGGATGTGCGTGTACCGGCGGATGCGCTCCACATGGGCGTGATTATCCCATTCGGTGAACTCCGCGACGTAGGCCGTGAGTATGACCTGTTCCAGCAATTCCTGTTGGCTTGGGGCGGGGAAGCTCTTGAACATGGGAACACACCCTCCTGGCCCGATGGGGTTAGCTAGAGTACCGGGTCAATGATATGGCACACAGCAAGTGCAGTCAAGCACAGGAATACTGCCTGCTGACCGCAGAAACCCGGTCGAGGTCCAACGCATGTCTGATGCAGGTTGCGTCACATGACCACCGGCCGGTCAGATGCTCGCGCTTGCGGCCTGGCCCTGACTGCAGGTTCGCTTGCGCCCATGGCAGAGGAGAACGCCCGTCGATATTTCTGGTTGCGGTAAGGTTGCAGCAGAGTGAGAGCCCTCGTGGTGTTGAGGGCTCTTTCGCCATCATATGCGGGGCCTTTCAAGCACAAAGCCCCTGTATTCAGGTGACCGACCAGCCGGAGCGAAGCGGAGGTCCCTGCGGGTTCTTCGCAGGGAGGACTTTCGGGCGACCGAGCATTCGGCCGAGCCGAGCTCACGTCGGCTTCGCCCACTCCGATGCCACGAGGCATCGGAGGCAGCCACTCGCACCGGGCCGCCCTTGCCTGACCGGCAGGGCAGGCAGGCACAGGTGAACTCTGATCCTGCTGATTAAGAGACCGCGAGTCCCGAGTCCATTCCCTACATGTAGACTCTTGCTGTCTACGGAATCCCAGATATGGGGATCACAAGGATGTTACGGTCTATGATTTCCATACTCTCTCGCGGTTGCTGTAGGGTTTGTATCCACGGTCTGCAACACACTAACGGAGTGCATACGTGCCACGCCGCAGGTACGCGTGCTGACACAAGGGTCAATCACCTCTGCCCACAGCAACTGCTGCGTCTTCGGAAAGCCTGCGTGAAATTGCCGTCGGGGTGACAGGCTGTATTGCCTACGCATGGATGCGGCAAGTGGCGCTTCGGGTACCCGACATCCATCGCTACAATGATTGCAGGCTCAATCATGTATCTGGCGCGCCGCAATCTACTCAAGGACAAGACCCGCATGGCCCTCAGCATCGCAGGCGTGGCGCTGGCCGTGATGCTGATCCTCGTCCTCAACGGCCTCTTGGACGGGTTGTATCGCCAAATCACTTCGTACCTTGACGAGTCCCCTGCCTCGATCGTCGTGGCGCAGGAGGACGTGGCCAACATGCTGGGATCCAGCTCGCTGTTGCCGGCCGCGAGCGCAGCGAGGGTTGAATCAATTCGCGGCGTGGATGAGGTCGTCCCTATCTTGTCGCAGTTTGTCATCCTGGATTTGCATGAAAAGAAGCAACCCGCGTATATGGTCGGGTACGACCCTGACCAAGGCGGCGGCCCGTGGGAGCTGGCGGCCGGGCGGGAACCGCGCAGGAAGACGGAAGTGGTTTTTGATCGTGTCCTAGCCGAGCGGCACGGGATACGCATAGGCGACAGCCTGGAAGTGCTGGGCAAAGACTTCACCATCGTTGGTCTTTCGAATGGAACCACTTCCTGGATGACGAGCTTCATCTTCGTCGAGAAGAAGGCGGCGGAAAACCTGCTGCTGACGCCGGGAGGTACCAGCTTCCTGCTCGTCACAACGTCCCCGGGCGCAGATCTTGATGACATTATCCGGCGGGTGAGCCGTCAGTCGGGCGTCAACGCTCTGGCCAAGAGCGAGATGGCCTCGAATGACCTCAAGCTCTTCGCAAAAGTCTTCTCCGCGCCTCTCAGGCTTATGGTAGTCATTGCCTTTCTGGTTGGGACGATGATGGTTGGGCTTGTGATCTACACCATTACGGTGGAGCGCCAGCGTGAATTCGGCGTGATCAAAGCCATCGGAGCGACAAATGGCGTCCTGTACCGGGTCGTCCTTTTTCAGGCGTTGACCGCGGCGCTGCTTGGAACGTTTGTTGGCGTGCTGATGGCCTATGGCGTCAGCCAATGGATCATGAGCGCCAGGCCGCAATTCCTGATTTTTCTGGATCCGCGCATGATCGCATGGGCATTGGTGGCAGGGCTGGGCATGGCGCTGATCTCGGCCCTCTTCCCAGCGCGCCTCGTCGCCCGGCTCGCACCGGCCGAGGTATTCCGGAGATGAGCCGTCTGGCCTGGCGAAATCTGTTCCAGAACAGGATCCGGCTGGTGATCAGCATCGGCGGCGCAACGCTTGCTCTTCTCCTGATCCTCTCTTTGGACGCCATCTTCGCGGGCGTGGAGCAGCGAATCACCGTCTACATAGACAACAGCGGTGCAGACATCTTCGTGGCTCAAGAAGATGTGCGAAACATGCATATGGCTTCTTCAACCCTGCCGGATGCGGTACGCAGGAAAGTACGCGCAGTACCAGGAGTTGCCGCGGTGACTCCCATCGACTACCTTTCCAACATGATCCTGGTGGGCGCGGATCGCAATCTCGCCTACGTTATTGGGCTGCCTGAGGACGCCGAATTCGGGGGTCCGTGGAAGATTTCAGCAGGGAGAAGCAGGCCTCGCAAAGGCGAGGCCGTCATCGATCTAAACGTGGCCGAAAAATCGGGAGTGGGTCTGGGCGACAGTGTGGAGATCTTGGGGGAAGATTTCGAGATTGTGGGCCTCTCCGAAGAAACATCCAGCCTGGTTAACTCGGTGGCCTTCATCTCCATGAAGGATTTTGAGGAACTGCGGGGCAGCTACGAGACATTCAGCTTCCTGCTGGTGCAAGCAAGTCCCGGAGAATCGCCGGACGTGGTCGCGGCCCGCATTCAGAGTGATGTCAGGGATGTCACAACTCAGACCCGGCTTGAGTTTGCCGGGCAAGAGCGCAAAGTCGTAAATGATATGAGCACGGACGTGATCACGATCATGAACCTGATTGGATTTCTGATTGGATTGGCGGTCATGGCCCTCACGGTGTACACAGCCACGCTGGCGCGCCGAGCCGAGTACGGAGTCTTGAAGGCTCTCGGGGCCCGCAATGGTCAGCTGTATCGGACCGTACTGATGCAGGCAATGATCAGCGTCGGGCTGGGCTTCGGGATCGGCATGATGGTCACTCTCGCCCTGTCGGCCATCGTGCCTCGTCTGGGGCTGAGCATGGTCATGGAGGTCCGCAGTGCTTCACTCGTCAAGGTCGGCACTCTGTCGCTGGTCCTAGGGGGAATTGCGGCCATTCTGCCCATCCGCCAGATCGCCGGACTTGATCCGGCCATGGTATTCAGGGGTCGGTAGATCATGAGCTATCCGATATTCCAGATGTCGCACGTCAGCAAGCACTTTGGTGCCGGTACGACGCAAGTCGTCGCAGTCCGGGATGTTTCGCTCTCGATCGCGCCCGGTGAGGTCGTGCTCATCATGGGGCCCTCGGGATCGGGCAAGACCACCCTGCTCTCCATGTTGGGCGCCTTGCTCCGGCCCAGCACCGGTGAGATCCACCTGAACGGGGACGTGATCAGCGCTATGAAAGAAGATCGCCTGTCCGCCTTCCGGCTGCGCCAGTTCGGTTTCATCTTTCAGGATTTCAATCTGCTCTCAGCACTTACGGCGCTCGAGAACGTGGCAATTGTGGCGGAGTTGGCGGGGGTCCGAGGGGCTGAGGCGCGCCTTAAGGCGAAGGAATTGCTGACCAGCCTGAACCTGGGTGGGCGGCTAAACTTCCTGCCCGAGAAGCTCTCTGGCGGAGAGAAACAACGAGTGGCGATCGCGCGCGCGTTGATCAACGAGCCGGCCATCATCCTGGCTGACGAGCCAACGGCGAACTTGGATTCGAAGATTGGGCATGAGATCATGCGGCTCCTGCGAGATATCGCCAAGGTGCAGGGACGCAGCGTTGTCATTGTCTCGCACGACCAGCGCATTCAAGACATCGCCGATCGCGTCTTGTGGTTGGAAGATGGTCAATTCAAGGACATCGTGACGATGGCCATCGACCCCGTCTGCGGGATGTCTGTCCAACGGGAGAAGGCCGTGCGGCAGGAATGGCAAGCGAAGGAGTACTTCTTCTGCGCCCGCGGCTGTCGAGACGAGTTCCAGGCAAACCCGTCCGCATTCGTCTCGTCCGCCAAACCAGCACTCGCTGCCGTCTGACATTCCGTGCCTCTCTTGGGGCCGGCCGCATCCGAGGTATAGGCCAGATTGCCTATGTGAACACCGGTCATATTGCGTTGGCAGGTACGGCGGACTGCGCATATATTCAAGACCCTGTCAGACCAATTCGAGAGAGAGGAATTATGCCAAGATCGCTGATCCTGACACTTATTGGCGCGATCCTGATTGCGTCCGCATGCGCGCCGCAACCCAGCGCTGAAATGCCGGCCGTCAGCATGATGACCGCCACGCCTGGCAGCATGGCGCCGGCATCCGACAGCCACATGATGGAACCCATCACTGCGCCGGAGGTCCCCGAGGCGCCCGATTCCGCAGGAGGTTATCCGCTCGAGTACCGGGAGGAAAATGGCGTAAAGGTATTCGAACTTACGACCAGAGTCGTTCGTTGGCCCGTACTTGAAGACGTGGATGTAACAGCCTTCACCTACAACGGCACCGTGCCCGGGCCAATGATCCGCGTGACGGAGGGTGACCAGGTACGAATCGTTGTTAAGAACGAACTGCCTGAGCCGACCACCATCCACTGGCATGGGATTGAGGTCCCTAATTCGATGGATGGTGTTCCCGGCGTGACGCAAGATCCGATTGAGCCGGGTGCAACCTTCACCTATGAGTTCACGGCCAAGCCGGCAGGGACCTTCATGTACCACTCCCATTTTGAGGGAGACGTCCAAGTGAGCGCGGGCTTGTACGCGCCGTTCATCATCGACCCGAAGACACCGGAAGCAGATCCACCTGCTGTCGACCAGGTCTTGATGATCTCCGAGTGGCTCGTGCGCGGGGGGCAGACCTTCGCGGCCATGCCCATGAGTGGGATGGAGCCGAATTACTTCACCATCAATGGCAAGTCCTTCCCGTCCACTCCAACCATCACGGTGAAGAAAGGGGACCGAGTCCGTCTGCGATTAATCGGCATCGGTCAATTCATCCATCCCATGCACCTCCACGGCATGCCGTTCAAGATCGTTGCGACCGACGGACACGCGGTACCCGAGGCCGCTCAGCTCACCAAAGATACCGTGAGTGTGGCGCCGGGCGAGCGGTATGACATCGAGTTCGTGGCAACCGAACCCGGGGAGTGGATGCTGCACTGCCACATCTTGCATCACACCACCAACGACAACGTCGAGCCGGGAGGCTTGATGATGATGATCAACGTGGTTGAATAGATCGTCCAAACCTCATAAGGAGAGAGACCCCGTGAGGAAACTGATCCTACCCCACACTCTGATCGTTCTGTCAGTGCTCTTGGCGGCCTGCGGCAGCCCTGCACCGGCGGGGACCGCCGCTGGAGCGTCGGTTCAAATCGCGGTAGAAACCCTGCCATCGCCGGCCGCCATGGGGGATGTCGAGCTGGTCCTGACGATCACTGATGGCAGCGGCCAACCGATCGAAGGGGCAACCGTCGATGTCTCGGCGGACCATACTGACATGACCGGAATGACCATGGGTGGTGCAGCCACTGAGCAGGGCGCCGGCAAGTATGCTATCACCGCCAATTTCAGCATGAGCGGCAGCTGGATGATGACGGTGTATGTACGCAAGGGCGATATCGACTATAAGGAAGAAATCCCACTGACACTGAAGTAACCATGCGCGGCGCGGCGCGGCGCTCTTGTCTATGGCTTCTGCAGCACGGCCGAGACGACGATGCGATGAATGTCCACCAGATAGGGATGGCAGGAGATGAGGGTCACCCGCGCATCGGACGTGGGCGCCATGACCTCAACCGCTGTGGGTTCCACCATCTGAGCGCCAGTGATGATGTACACATAACGGCGCTGGCTGGTCAGGAGAATGATGGCATCTCCAGGCTGGAGTCGATCAAGATCGCGGAACACTTCGCCGAAGACATCATTGTGACCGGACAGGACGATGTTGCCGGTCTCTCCGGGGTCCGGGGTTCCCAGGTGTTGTGCCACACCTTTTTTAAGCTGCTCCCAGCCGTCACCTTGCACCACGGGCGCGTCCACATCAATTGCTGGGATCTGAATGCGTATCGCCTGGTAGCGACCCGGCGTCGGCATCGGGATTGCCTGGGCTGATCGGAAGATCGGGCGCAGAAATTCCGGCACCTCCGCCTCATTTGGTCTCGCCCCTCCGGGGCTGTTCGGCGGCGTGTGGCCTTCCGGAAGGACGACTTCGAAGATAATTGGCGTGGGTTGCGGCGTGGGCGGTTGAAAGGCGGACGCCACGGCGCGATTCAGCGTCGTCAACACCGAGAGGCCGTTTCCCATGACAGCGATCAGGCTGAACACCGCCAAGACCTCCGCTATAAGGAGGACATGGTCGAACCATCGGCGGCGAGGGCGCGTACCGAACTGCCTAATCGAGGCCTTCTCCAAGTCACTAATCTCATCTCGTTCGTTGAGAAGTGGCAGAACTCTTCCCGTTTGCCAGTAGCGCTCGAGGCGGATCGTGCGGGCGGCCCTGCGCTTGCGCACGATCCAGTAGCGAATCTGCTCCGCGGTCAGATCCGGAAGGCGGTCGTGTCGTCTGATTGATTGCGCCATGGAAGATGCTGGGTTCGAACGGCGGAGATCGGTCAGGCAGGCTCGTCCAGCACCGTGACCCTGGTTCCGCCGGGCATGCCAACGGTTACGTCGCCTGGATCCATGGTGACAAGAGGCTGGCTCCAGCGAAAGACCCATTTGGCATCTTCCGGACTCGCATTTATGCAACCGCGAGATGATGGCTCGCCAAAATTGTTGTGCCAGTGCGTTGAGTGGATGGCCACCCCCTCCCCAACAAACAGGCTCACCCAGCCGACTGCCGGCAAGCTCCAACCAGCCGAAGCACTGCCTCCACTCAACGGCAGGGAAATCGCCTTACGCCAGATGGGAAACTCGCCCAAGGGAGTCTCCCAGGCATCTACGCGATTGCCCCAAGCATCGTAGAGGGCACCGCTCGAGATGCGAGCAAAATGGACCTCCTGGTTGCCCTCGAAACAGGAGAGGGTCTGGTTCCAAATCCTCACCAGGATGTGCTTGTCCGGCGCGGCGGGATCGATCGGAGAGACGTCTTCCGGTGACAGCGGCCGGAAGGCTTCTGCCGTCCCCCAGAAGACATCTCCCGAGCCGTATTTCTCGTTGAGGCGATACCAGACCTGACCGGTTTCGTCAGTGCGAATCTGGTCAGCCCACACAATTTGACTGTAGTAGAAGCGGGCGGGCAGATTGATGGAGGCGGCATATTGCAGCCAGGGTGCGCGCGCAGGCGGATTGTCGAGCAACAGATCCACATATGGGATCGTGACCTCGACCCACATCCCCGACCCAAGGCTTGTTTGCGGTAGGTCCGCCACGGGGACATTCGCCTGATTCCACACGGGTTGGACATAGCCGCCCCACACAAAACCATAAGGCGTCTCCACGAAACGCTGGTTCATGCGGCCGGGCAGTGGACCGACCACTTCACGAATCCATGAAACAACGTTGTCTTCGTAAAGGGCACCGACGATCTGGCTGCTCCCGTCCGGACGCGCAAACACATCCATCTTGCCAACCGTGATACGGCCCAATTTCCCTCCACCAGGAAACTCGTCGAGAGTTCCCACTCCCAGTCCGCGAAGGGCCAGCGTGCCGGCGCTTAGCGCCGCAAGGCGAAGAAAATCCCGGCGGCCCAGCAGAGAGTGTCGATTTCGATGCAAAGGTCCCGATGTTGTCATGCTACGTATGCTGTTCCTCGCCTCGGGCGCGCCGCGGCCTCCCCACAAGCGAGCCACGGGAAAGAGGGAGCACTCTTTCCCAATCAGGCCTTTCGCTGGAATGCCGGCAATTGAATGTACAGATTGCCTTCTTCAATCTTTGTCTCGAATTCATCCAACGGCCGGGGAGGCGGACCGCTGACGACATATCCATGCTTGTCGAAAACCCCGTTGTGGCAGGGACTGAGGAATTGCTGCCGTTCCGCGATCCAGCGGACGCGGCAGCCAAGATGGGTGCAGATATTCGAAAGCGCGGTGTATTGGCGCCCGTCCTCCGTGTGAACAAACACGCCAATATTCTCTTCCTCCGCCATCCAGCCATTCTGACGAATCACTCTGGGCTTGAAGAGCGTGGGTGTGCCAAGCTCGATCTCCGACAAGGCACCGAGCCGCAGCCAGTCGGACTGATCCCGCTTCAGCGCGGGACCGACCACGTAGGCGATCGCAGGAATACCGAGGGCTGCGCCAATCAGGCCGCCGATCACCGCGATAGCGCCCTTCATGAAGTCGCGCCGGGAAACATCTCTCTGATCGTTCATTCAACCTCCATAGAACCAGTCATCAGGCAGGCCTTCGAAAAGGTGGAAGCATGACATAAAGGTTCCCTCCCTCAATTCTGGTCTGGTACTCGTCCAAAGGACGCGGTGGCGGTCCGCTGATGTTCTTGCCCAAAATGTCGAAGTGCCCGTCATGACAGGGGCTCACGTAATGCTGGAGATCGGGATGCCAGCTGACGCGGCAGCCCAGGTGCGTGCAGATATTCGAGAAGACCCGCACCGTTCCATCATCCGAGCGCACGACAAATACGCCGTAGTTCATGCCCGTCCTTTCCCAGCCGTTTACCTGGGTTCGCGTGAACTCAAACAGTGCAGGGATCGCGGCGGGATACTTCTCTATCGCGCCGAGATCGATCCAGGAGCTCTCTTCCTCCTTGCGTAACGAGGGTGAAATCAGGAACGCAATCGAAGGAATCCCGATCGCTGCGCCGATGAAGCCACCGATCAGCGCGGCGGTGGCCTTGAAGAAGTCTCTCCGACTGAGGTCCGTGTCATGGGATTGCGACATGCCTACCTACCGGGCGGAACATGCGAGACTATTGAAGATCCCATTCGAACGTTCGGGAAGGCGCGTAGACGTCAATGATCGTGAGGGTTAATGTGGTCGCGCCTTCAAGTAAGGACTTGCCGTCCCTCACGATAAAGAAGATCAGCTTGCCCGCCACATGATGGCCGCCAGGCGAGCCGTCCCAGGACACCGCCAGGGCACGCGAGCCTGTGTCGGTGGTGAGTGAGGCCAGCGCTGCCAGATCCATGGTCAGATCCACCGAGTGCGTGTTCATCACGACCTCGAATTCCAGCGCCTCGGAGGCTTCTTTGAGGTTCAACGGCGTGACTTCCACCACGACATTGCCCTGCTCGTCCACGCGGGTCATGTCGCCCGAGGGCCATCTGGCAGCCGTTGGAGAGGGAAGCGGCGACGTGGCGGTGGGCGCCGCCATCGCCGTGGATGGCGGATTGACGTTCGGCGGCTTCGCGGCCACCGCGTTTGTGCAGGCGGCCAACAACAGCGTCGCTGTCGCAGGCACGAGCCGGTAAATCAGCTTCATCACAACTCCAGGGCGGGCTCGAGTTCCCGAACCGGCTGGTGCCTGTGCCACTCTCGATACAGGACTGCCAGCATGACGAGAATCGCGGCTACATTGATTGCCAGACTCAGGCGCATGAACGGACGTTGATAGCGCGTGAGGAACGTGGCGGCAGCGCTCAGCCCGAGGATCGGCAGGACATCGGTGACATGATGGAGGCAGGAGGCCACCATGGTGGTGACGGAGGTACCACCGCTGGTTCCCAGCATGGCGCCGCCGTGCGCAGTGGACGAGGACGGAAGGAACAGCCGAAAGCGCAGGACCGAATAGAGGGCTGACTGCAGGCCGAACGCCAGCCAGATCGGAATCACGTAGGCGCGGTTGGTCGAGAACTGGTCATACGCATAATCCCAACCCTGCGCCCAAGTGAGGAGGCCAAAATAGGCCGCGGCGATCAGACTAGTACCGAGAAGGAAAGCACCCACGGGAATGAGATACCGTTTCATCATCAGTCTCCGAGTGCTCATGATAGCTTCTGTGTCAGCGGATGTCTTGCGCCAGATTGCAGTGCATATACGTAGGCATTTCTGCCTGTGAAGAAATCCCGCCAGATTAGGCCGAGATGAGACAGGAGTCGCAGGTATCGTGCCGCTTGACCGGCGGGCCATCTTGCCTATATAGGAATGGGTCAGGTTGCGCTTCAATGCAGGCGAGAGCCCTTTACAATTAGCCATGAAGGCACGGCCCAGCTGCTCATGGCTGCCCCGCAAGCGTTTCATGACATCGGTAGCATCAACCGCCAAACTGAGCTCAACAGGACTCGCATGCCCGCCCTCACTGTACGACGATCTGCGTTGAATTCATTCGGAGACTGGCTGGACCTCCATTGGTTTGAGGTCTTCCTGGTCGTCTACGGGCTGTGGGTATGGCTGCCCTGGCTGGCACCTGTCGCGATGCATTTCGGCTGGGATGGACTGGGGAAGGCGATCTATCTGATCTATTCCTTCTTCTGCCACCAGCTGCCAGAACGCTCCTTCTTCCTGTTCGGCCCCAAGCCGATGTATTCACTGGCCGAGATCCAGGCCGCATGGCAAGACAGCATCAGTCCCATGTTATTGCGACGCTTCATCGGCACGTCAGCCATGGGCTGGAAGCTTGGCTGGTCGGATCGCATGGTTTTCTTCTATACCAGCGTTTGGATCTTCGGCGTGCTGTGGCGCCCACTACGGCGCCGGATCCAGCAGTTGCCCTGGCGGGGTTTCGTCTTGCTGATCCTGCCAATGGCGTTGGACGGAGCCACGCATACGATTAGCGACCTGGCCGGACTCGGACGCGGCTTCCGCGATTCGAACCTTTGGCTGGCAGCCATGACCCAGTATTCGCTGCCGACATCGTTCTACGCCGGCGACGCGCTCGGGTCGTTCAATTCCATCATGCGCCTGTTAAGCGGAGTGTCAGCGGGGCTGGGAATCACCTGGCTTGCGCTGCCTTTCATGTACCATGCCCAGGCGCTGAATCGAAAACTGGATCAATTGAACTATGGCACAGTCCTCGAAAAACTCAGAACCCAAGATCCGCGTGCTTCTGGCGGATGACCATCACCTGGTCAGGGCGGGGATTCGGCAGCTTTTCGAGAGTGCCGATGACTTGCAGGTCGTCGCGGAAGCGGGCGACGGCTGCGAGGCTCAGGCCCTGATCGAACAACACCAGCCCGACGTGGCCGTGTTGGATATCCAGATGCCGAAGGCCAGCGGGATCGAGGTCACGCGCTGGGTGCGCGCTCATTTCCCGAAGGTGGGTGTGCTGATCCTGACCGCCTACGATGATGATCCATACGTGATGGCCGTGCTGCAGGCCGGCGCCAACGGGTACGTACTCAAGACCGCGCAAACTGCCGATCTCATCCAGGCGGTTCGCGATGTTGATGAGGGCAAGTCGGCTCTCGACCCAACAATTACCCGCAAGCTGATGGCCAACATCGTGAATCGATCGGAAACGGCGCCCATCGAACAACCGACCGAGCGGGAAATGGACGTACTGCGGCTGGCTGCAAAGGGGTTCACAAACAAGGCCATTGGGGTTCAGCTGGGAATAAGCGACCGCACTGTGCAGGGGCACCTGGCACACATCTTCGCCAAAATGCGGGCGACCAGCCGTACAGATGCGGTCATGCGCGCGGTCTCGCTCGGCTGGATCTCTCAGAGCACCGGTCGAATGGCGGCAGAATGATAAGCATTGACCAATGAGTCCCGCCCGCCTCACGAATGAAGGAACCGGTAAATGAGCAGTGTGAGCGTCACGGCTGAGACTTCCTCGGTCCCCATTACGAAGCGATTTGTGGTGCTCCTGCATGCACTCCTGTTCGTGCTGGGGTTTTCAGTCGTGTTCGTAGTCGGCTGGGGAGGCGCGGTGACCGCACTGGGTCAACTCTTCGGCACCTACAAACTGGTCCTTGGACGCGTGGGTGGCATCATCGTCATCCTATTCGGGCTGGCCACCCTGGGTGTCATCCGAATCCCCTGGTTCTACGCGGACACGCGCCTCCAACATCAGGGTCGCGCGGGAACATTCGCCAACTCCGCGCTGATGGGACTGCTGTTCGCGGCCGGCTGGAGCCCGTGCATTGGCGCCACCCTGGGCGCGATCCTGACAATGGGCTTGAGCCAGGATACGGTGGGGCAGGCTATGTGGCTGGCGTCCGGCTATTCCGTGGGGCTGGGCATCCCATTCCTGATTCTGGCATTGGGCCTCGAACGGGCCACGGGGCTGATCTGGAATATGCGCCGCTACCAGCGCCTGTTCCAGATCCTGAGTGGACTGTTCATAATCTCGATTGGCCTCTTGCTCGTGGCGAATCTCATGTCGCGCATTGCGATCTGGGCATTCCAGAACGGGTTCTATCTCGATGCTGGCCTCAGTTCCTCTGTGAGTCCCACTTACCTTATGGCCATCCTGGCCGGCCTATTGTCATTCCTTTCGCCGTGCGTGCTACCGCTGGTGCCCGCGTATCTTGGGTACTTGAGCGGACACTCTCTGCAAATCAGGTAGGAGTCTTGCGACATGAATAGATGCTTGCTTTCATCGATTGTCCTCGCAGCAGTGTTGCTGGTGGCCTGCCAGCCCAAAACCACTTCGGTGGAAATAGTTTCTGTTCCGGGAGGCTCTTATCGAGATGTATCCGCCTCCGAACTGCAGATGACGTTGAAGAGCAAGGACTTCCTGCTTATCAACGTCCACATTCCATTTGCGGGAAACATCGCAGGCACTGATCTATCCATCCCCTATGATCAGATCGGACTGAACGTTTCGCGGCTACCACCGGACAAAGACGCCAAGATCGTTCTCTACTGCCGCAGCGGAAGAATGAGCGCTATCGCAGCCGAGTCGCTTGTGAAGTCGGGTTACACCAATATCTGGAATCTCAAAGGCGGCATGGGGGATTGGGAACGGGCAGGCTTCGGAATAGAAAGGTGATATTAAGCAACAAGCGTGTCCTCTAACACGCCTGCCTGCGCTTCCGCCTCGATTGGAAGTTGTGCAAGAATCTATCTGCAAAGGCGGCCAAAATGAAAGGGATCATAGGCTTCCGGGCCTTGACAATCGGTAGGCGGCTGTATTGATCTCGCTGCCTTACAACTACTTGGTCAGCCGGCAGGGCGTTCTCATAAACGACGCTTAGGTTCAGACCAGAAGGAATAAATCAGATGACACAAACGTTCAAAGATCCCACCTGCGGCATGGACGTCACCCCGGAAACCGCAAGCGGGCTGTCCGAGTGCAAGGGTCAGACCTACTACTTCTGCTCAATGGGCTGCAAGAACACGTTCGATGCAGAAC
>JAZDHO010000224.1:0-12556 GCA_043805815.1 Chloroflexota bacterium | reverse complement strand
GATCTTCTCAAGCCAATGGGCCGTTCGGGTGTCGATCGTCTGGGGGGTCACATATGCATCCAAGGCATCCTCCGTCGATTTCAAAGCGATGGCGGCAAGTATCCACAACTATAGCATGTCCGCCCGCTGCACTCCAAGTATACGCGTCAGCGACTCCCGTATCTTGCGCTCCGATCAACGAAAGGGGCGGCATTTCGCCGCCCCGAGATGCTTTCGTTTTCCCGCCAGCAGGCCGGCGCGACACTCTACGCGGCGGGCTTCACGCCCATGAACATCACGTGGGCGTGCCGTTCCCAAGAGCTGTGCTCATATGGCAGCTTCCTGGCCCTGAAGCCCACATCACGGATCGCCTTCAGCCATTCTCGTTCGGAGAACAGGCCGCACTTGTGTTCATCCAGCTCCACCTGGCGCACGCGCCGGCCTTCACGCAGCAGATAGCTCATGTAGAGGGAGTACTGTCTGTCCCGAGGATCGTGATCGATGGACCACTCGAGGTAGCGCAGGCCCCGGTTTCCCACGTCATGGCCGCCGTGCGAGGACGAGGCCCGGAAGCGCTCGGCCGTCCAATCCGGGACAAAGAGGGCCACGCCTCCCGGGCGGCAATGCACGAAGGCGGTCTGGAGCGCTTCGCTGAGCTGGCCCAGCGTAAGCATGTAGTCGATCGCATCGTGGATGAAGACAGCATCGAACTGGCGCCCGAGCCGAACCTTACGCATGTCGCCGCGGACATGCTTGCACTCCGGATTCAACGCCCGGCTGACGCGCAGCATCCCTGGCGAGAGGTCCACCAGCGTCATCTTGAAGTGCTGCTTGAGGTGGGAGGCGTTGTTGCCGCCGCCGGAACCGAGCTCCAAGAGTGTCACAGGCCGCCGCGACGAGTGCGCGACCAGTACCCGGCGATAGATTTCGGCTTCTTCCTTGTACTCCGAGGGGGCGGAGCACAACGGCCACCACTCTGCCAGTTCGTTGTAGAGGAGCAGGCGTTTCATGCTGCAGCCACGCTCTCCAAGATCTCCCAGTCCCTGGCCATGGCCAGCGCCCGCAGCTTGTCCTCGGGATGGACCGCCACGGGGTGCCCCACGAGCTGCATGAACTCGCGATCGCTGTACGAATCGCCGTAAGCATAGCTCGCCGGCCAATCCACTTGGAGGCCGCGCTGCGACAGGTGCGCATGGATCTGTGCAAGCTTGTCCGCGCCTTTGATGACAGGCGGGATGAAACGCCCGGTGTAGCGGCCGTTCCGGGTTTCGGTGCCTGTGCCGATGAGGTCGGCGACGCCGAGCCTGTTCCCGAGCACCTGGAGGCTCGGCGTGAACGTTCCAGATGCGATGAGCACGAGGTGCTCCTGTTCCTGATGCCATCTCAGCCGGGCGATGACGTGCGCCCGGCGGGTGGAAAGCAGGTATTCATCCGTGACCCACTCAAAGGCCCGCAAGCCCTGGGCTTCGTCCCAGCCGCGCAGGAGCCAGGCCATCCGGGCGATCTTGAGGCGGTCGAATCCTTCACTGTGGGTGAGTTTGAGGGCGCCGGGCAGGCTGGCGGGGATGAGCGAGGCAAAGTAGGCCCCAGCGTGCAGGCGCCGGCCATGGGCCAGCGCGTACGTCATCAGGCCGCGGCCGTATTGAGCGGAGTAGAGTGTTCCGTCGGCGTCGAACAGCGCAATGATCACGTCAGGCGTTCCTGCGACGGCGAATCAGGCCGCACGCGGGCGAGGTTTCGACGGCGGATGGCGGAGAGTCTCATGGCTGGAAGTTGGTGGGACGAAACGTGTTGGCGATCTCGGCAACAAGGGTCAGATCGCCTTCGCCGGCAATCTGCAGATAGCGATCTCCCAGCGTCGTGTAAAGGAAGAAGGTCTCGACCGAAGGCACCTGCACAAGAAAGGCCGCGGCCTCGCGCCCATCCAGAAGGTTGAGGGTCGATTCCTTTTTCACCGCGAATCCGCTGGCATCCCACGCGGTGCGGCGCTGCGTGACGTACGCATCCAGGTCGCCCTTGGGATCCCAGTCGTAGATGGTGATGCTAAGGCGCGAGCCGCCCTCGGCCAGCGTTTCGGCAGTGGTGCCCGGCGAGAACAGCTGGGCCTGCGAGCCGCGTGAACCCACCTGCGTGTTCGGATCTAGGGACCAATCTGACGGATAGTCCAGTTCGAAGCGATTGGCTTCGTCCCGATACGTGGCAGGGACGAAGGACAGAGGCTGGTCGGTCGGCGGCACCGGCAGGGTCGATATGGCAACAGCGGTCGGCTCCGGCGCCTGAACAAGGGGCGTAGAGGGCGCGCAGGCCGCAAGGAACAGCATACTAACGAAGGGCATGTTGAGGACAGCGTGCTTCACGAACTCTCTCCATTAGATCCAGATTCGGCGGAAGATCCGCCGTAGTAACCCTGACGTCCCGGCCAAGGCTTAGGTTCCCTGCCGCGCGCCGAAGAACGCCAGGAGAGAGGCGACCCGTCGCCTGGTTACCAGCGTTGCCAATGGGTGTAGAGCCTAGACTGGCAGTACGACGCGCGTGTCGGTGCTGCCCACGCCTTTCACGGCACGGACTTTCCCGAGGATGTCCGTCAGGGCGGTCTGGCTGGCCGCCTCAACATAGACGATGATGTCCGTGGGGCCGGTGAGAAAGTGGACGGTCTTGACGCCCGGGACCGCATGCAAGGCGTTGTGGATCGTTGGGGCGTTCCCCCAGCCCACTGCGGATGCAACCTGAATGAGTATGAATGCTGCGACCATAGAAAGACTCCTCCTGTGAGTCGGTTGATTCTACTCGACCGGGTCGAGTATCCGTTACCAAGGAGCGGCAGACGGCAGGAACCGCGGCCGGCCGTCATGGATGCCTGTTGGCGCACGGGCACCTTCGTCCCCAGGGCTGAGTGATCCAGTTGCTGGGCGGATCGCCGGCCCGGTACGCAACGGCAGTGAGGCCGATGCTTTATTGCACGGCAGTCGGACCTCCGACTGGCGTGGGACCGCCCACGGGCGTGGGGCCCTCCACAGGGGTTGGCTTTTCACGCGGCTTAACGCCCGGGATCGGGGCGGGAGGAATTCCGCCCGACCCGGAGCAATCGACGGGCGTGGGCCCGCCGCCAACAGGGCTGGGGCAGCCATACACGGGGGCGGGACCACCAGACCCCGAACAGTCGACCGGTGTGGGACCTCCACCGATGGGGCTCGGGCAGCCAACAACCGATGGAGCGCCGCCGAACGGCAGGCAACTTACGGGCGTGGGTCCGCCACCAACTGGGCTGGGACAGCCGCTGCCGATGGGACCGGAACAGACGACCGGTGTGGGTCCGCCGCCAACCGGGCTGGGACAGCCGCTGCCGATCGGGGCAGAACAGACGACCGGCGTGGGGCCGCCGCCAACCGGGCTGGGACAGCCGCTGACGATGGGACCGGAACAGACGACCGGCGTGGGTCCGCCACCAACCGGGCTGGGACAGCCGCTGCCGATGGGACCGGAACAGACGACCGGTGTGGGTCCGCCACCAACCGGGCTGGGACAGCCGCTGCCGATGGGACCGGAACAGACGACCGGTGTGGGGCCGCCACCAACTGGGCTGGGACAGCCGCTGCCGATCGGGGCAGAGCAGACGACCGGCGTGGGTCCGCCACCAACTGGGCTGGGACAGCCGCTGACGATTGCCGGCGGGGAGGGTGCTACGTATGTTGGCACGCTGGCAAGATCACCGACAACTGTGGTGAGGGCGCTTTTCAGCCAACACAGGAGGGCCGGATTGACGGGATCGCGTACCAGCAAGTAAGCGCCGTCCGGCGTGCGACCAGCCACCTCCGCCGCCTGACCGGGGTTGAGCGCCCGTACCACGCTGTAACCTTCGCCGGGGCCGCTCCAACACTCTGCTGCCGCGGTCAGGACGGCCACCGGAGCAATTGATGGAGCCGGCGAGCTCGCGGCACCATCGGGCAAATTGCAGGCGGACAGGGCCAACACAGATGCCAGCAAGACCAGGAACGATGTCTTAGCGCTTCCCATGTTTCCTCCCCAAGTCGTCCCGACAGAAGCTGACGGTCGAAGCTCCCCCTGCCGCCGGCTATGTCCCTCCCAGGCTATTCGATCCAATCCAGGATTCTATACCACAGTCCGGCAAACGGGAGGAACCAGGGCCAGCCGTCATAAAGCCCCAGCGGCGCTCCCGGAATGGAATGCGCGTTGAAAGCGTGGTCCTTGAGCGTCCCCTCCAGCATGGCCTCGGCGGCGGTCTGACCGAGATAAGTGCCGAGAGCGACGCCATGGCCGGCGTAGCCGAGGGAGTAGACAAGGCCGTCGAGTTCGCCCACGTGGGCCATGGTGTCAAAAGCGAAGTCCAAGGTGCCGCCCCAGGCGTATTCGATGCGCACTTCGCGCAGCCGCGGAAAGATCTTGACCATGTCCCGGCGCAGGATCTCGGCGCTGCGGCGGATGGTGGAGCCGGTCTCGGGGAAGAATGCGGCGCGCCCGCCGAAGATCAGCCGCTGATCCCACGTGCGAAAGTAGTGCAGGTAGTGCTTTGAGTCGAAGATCATCCGGCTCCTGGGATCAAGGGCGCGGATCACATCTTCACGCAGGCGCTCGGTGGCGATGATGAACGAACCGATGGGAATGATCTTGCGGCGCAGCGCGGGTGTGAAGACACCGGTGTAGCCCGCCGTGGCGACAAAGACCTTCTCGGCATCGACACTTCCGGCCGCGCTCTCGACGCGGAAGCCCCCTGCCCGCCGCTCGAGGCGCGTCACCCGCGTCCCGGGGCACATCACCGCGCCGGCCCTGCCGGCGGCGAGCGCCAGGCCGGTCACGTACTGGGCGGGATTCAGACCAGCGCTGAGTTCGTCAACCAGACCTCCGTGGAAGGCGTCGGAGCCGACCTCCGATCGCTGCTGCGAGCGGGGCACAAGGCGCATGCGGTGATCGAACTCCCGATCCATGTACTCGGCCTCCGCCTCTAGGGCCGCGTAGTGGGCGGGCTTGCTGGCAGCCAGCAGGTGGCCCGTGCGGGCGAAGCCGCAGGCGATCTGCTCATCGCGAACGATCTGCTCGACGAGCTGGATCGCCTCGAGCGAGCACTGCCACAGACGCCGGGCGAGGTCGAGGCCATAACGCCGGGCAACGGTTTGCATGCCGAGCTTGAGGCCGGTCAGAACCATGCCGCCATTGCGCGAGCTGGCGCCCCAACCCATGGTCTCGGCCTCCAGGACCGCGACACTCACGCCGCGCTTTGCGAGTGCCCGCGCGGCGCTGAGCCCGGTGAAGCCGCCGCCGACGACAGCCACATCAACTTTGGCGGGCAACTGCGCCGGGTCAGCCTTGGACGGCATGCGCACCGTCTGGTGCCAGTAGATCTGCTCTTGAAGCATCGGGTTTCCGTTTGGAGTGAAGTACGGACGGATGGACGCGGGGATTGTATCATCCGCGAACGCGTTGCCAGAGATCTCTGCGCCTGGCCCGGCCGGCGGCGTCGATCGGCATGCCCGATTCCAGTTTCTGCAGCACCTCGTCCGGCGGATAGGTGGAGGCGTCGTTGCGCATCGGTGGATCCAACAGCGCCAATGCGGAGCGGTTGCCGGTCGCATAGCGCGTGTAGCGCGCCTCCTGAGCCGCGATCCCGGGTCGGAGCACGAAATCCAGAAAGGCATGCGCCAGTTCCGGATCCGCGGCGTCCGCGGCGATGGCCCAGTCATCCTCCCAGATCTGCGATCCCTCCGACGGAATCACGTAGCGCACGGGGACTTGCTGAGCGACCAAGGCGGCGGCGGCGCCGTTCCACCCGAGGGACAGGCAGGCGCGGCCCGAGGCCAGGAGCGGCTTGTAGTCCGTCTCGAAGGCGAGCAGATGTGGTTTGAGGCGCAGCAGATCAGCTTCGGCGTCTGCCAGCGCCGCGGCGTCCGAGGCATTGTACGAACGGCCGCTCAGCTTCAGAGCGGCGCCGATCACCTCGCCGGGGGAATCGAGTACGGTCACCTTCCCGCTGAACTGCCCGGCACGCCTCCAGAAATCCGCCCAGGATCGGGGAACCCCATGAACCATGTCGGTGCGGTACATGAACCCAGTCGTGCCCCAATCCTTGACGACGCTCACCCGGCCTTCCGGATCGTGGGGGCGTCCGTGCTGGAAGCGAGGTTCGAGATGTCCCAGGTTGGGCAGCCGGGAGTGATCCAGCTCGAGCAAGCGCGACTGTGCGGCCAGCTCGCGCACAGCATAGTCGGGAGGACACAACACATCGACGCCGGCCTGCCCGTGCTGCATCCGACCCACGAGCTCAACCGCGCTGGGCACGATTTCCAGCTCGACGCCGATGCCGTGTTCGGCCTCGAACTGCTGAAGGGTGTGCGGATCGATGTAATCAGGCCAGGTGAGCAGCCGGAGGTGTCTCATGCGTCCTTGCGGCGCAGTCCCTCGGCGATGATGATCAGCACGAGCGTGCCGATCATCATCAGGACCGCCAGGGCTATCATGATCGGAAGCCGGTTTGCGAAGCGCAGCTGGCTGAAGAGATACACGGGGAAGGTGGGATGCGTGCCTGTGAGGAAGAGCGCCAATGCGAATTCATCAAAGGACACCGTGAATGCCGTAAGCCAGGCGGAGACGGCCGCGGGCCGCACCATCGGCACGACCACGCGGCGCAGCGTGGTGAGGTAGTTCGCGCCGAGGTCCATGGCGGCCTCTTCCAGGTAGGCATCAAAGCCTGCCAGCCGCGAGCTGATGATCAATACGGTATACGGCAGGGCTACTACGGTGTGAGCGACGCCGATGGTCCACAATGAACGATCGACCTGCAGAGCCGAGAAGAGCAGGAGCAGGGCGACGGCCAGGACAATGTAGGGCACGATCAGCGGCAGCACCGCCAGCGCGACCAGCAGACCTTTGCCCCGGAACTGGTAGCGCATGATGAGGATGGAAACCAGCAGGCCGAGCAGCGTGGAGGCCAGGCTGCTGCCAGCGGCTACCACCAGGCTATTGCGGGCCGAATTGAGAACCGGACCGAGCTGAAACAGCTGACGGTACCACTCCAGCGTAAGGCCCTTGAGGGGGAATGAAAGGATGGTGTTGGAGTTGATCGAGAACAGGAACAGTATGGCGATCGGCAGATACAGCAGGCCAATCAGGCCGAAGTAGTACAGCGTCAGCGGCAGGGGCGTGCGGCGGGCATTCACTGCAGCAGCTCGCGCAGATTCACCAGGCGCGTGGCGATGAGCAGGAGCAGGAGCGTGCACGCCAGCATGATCATCGAGAGAGCAGAGCCCAACGGCCAGTTGGCCGCCTTGGTGAAGAAGTCCTGGATGATATTGCCGTACAGCAGGCCGCTGCTGCCGCCCACCAGCAGCGGAGTCACATACTCCCCCACAGTGGGAATGAAGACCATGAAGAACGCGGCGAAGACACCGGGCAGGGAGAGCGGGAGGGTGATGCGCAGGAACTGCCGCAGCGGCCGCGCGCCGAGGTCCGCGGCGGCCTCGAAGATGGAAGGGTCGATGCGCTGCAGGGCGGCCAGGATCGGCAACGCGGCGAAGGGCGTCCAAACGTACATGAGCGTGAGCATGACGGCGGTGCGGTTGTAGAGCAATGCGCCGAGGGGTTCCTGGATGAGCCCGACATAGATCAGGAACGAGTTCACGGCTCCGTTCGTGCCCAGCATGATCTTGAGCGCCATGATACGCAGGAGGTAGCTCGTCCAGAATGGCACGAGCAAGAGGACGAGGTAGAGACCCAGGCGGCGCCGGGCATAGATGGCGAGGTAGTAGGCCAGCGGGTACGCCAGCGCAACGACGCTGGCGGAGACTGCGAGAGCGACGAGGGCGGACAAACCAAGCAGGCGCCAGTAACTTGGCGTGTTCGCCAGGCTGGCATACTGCTTAAGGCCCAGGTCCCAGGCGCTGAAGAGGGCGCCGTGCGTATCCTCGCGGAAGCTGAAGGCGCCCATCATCAGTATCGGAAACAGAAAGAACGCCAGCAGCCAGAGCAGCGGCGGCAGGAACAGGAGCCAGAACGTGAAACGGCGATCGAGCATATTGCGGGCGTATGCAAGCCTGCCTCCGAGCGGGTCGGAGGCAGGCACCTTTGAGTCGGTCGCGGAGGCTACGGTGCAGCCTTCACTTCGGCCCACATGGCCGTCCAGGCATCGCGCTGGTCGGCTGTCAGGTTGGGCGTAAAGTTGGTTTTCTGCAGGATGGCCGGATCATCAATGGAGAATGCGGCCTTAAGAGTGTCGTCGGTGATCCCCTTCATGACGTCCTGATTGGAGTGGCCATAGTAGAAGAGGTTGACGACGTTGTTGCCCGTTGCCTCACCGAGTTTGGCGTCGAGGAACTTGAGCGCCATGTCGTAGTTGGCCGTGCCCTTGCGAATGCCGTAGACGCCGACCCATGAGTTGCGCCCTTCTTTCGGGTCAGCGTAGGCGACCGGAACGCCTTCAGCCAGCAGCGTGGCGTAGGCCCCCTGCCAGGCATAGGCGACCCAGACGTCGCCGCTGCTCATGGCCTGGACAAGCTCAGGCTCACCCGCCCAGTAGAAGAGGTTGAGCTTGCGCTGGTCGATCCACTCCTGCTTGATGGCAGCGAGCTGTTCAGGCGTGACCGCGGTCTCGTCGTAGCCATGGATGTAGGTCGAGACCGTGACCGCGCCGGGTCCGTCATCCCACGTGGAGATGTGGCCCTCGTATTTCGGATCCATCAGCGCGGCCCACGAGTCCACGCCCTCCGGCACCAGGTCGGTGCGGTACAGGATCGACGTGAACCCCCAGTCCCAGGGCAGGAAGTACTGCTTGCCGTCAATCTGGCCGATCTGTTTGAAGCTTTCCGGTACCTTGCTCCAGTTGGTGAGTTTGCTGGTGTCGATCTCCTCGACCAGCCCTTCGTCCACATAGAACTGCAGCCAGCCGGTGTAGGGATGGAAGATGTCAGCCTGATCACCGGCCTTCATCTTGGAGTAGATGTCGGCGTCCGATTCGCCGATCTCGAAGTTCACTGTTACCTTCGGATACATGTTCTGGAAATCGATCCAGAAATCCGGCTGGTCGTAGCCCGCCCAGTCCAGAACAGTGAGGCTTCCGGTGGTTTCGGCGGCGGGCACTGCGGCGGGGGCGCAAGCACTCAACGCGACGGCCAGCAGCAGCAGACTTGTGATCAAGAGCAGCGGGAAAGCACCTCTAGGCTTCATTTGTGATTCCTCTCTTCGAGATGATGGTGGAACCGATAAGCTGTATGCCGCCTGTCTGCACTCTGCGTGAGCTGGCCTCCTTTCCGGGACGACGACACGCCGCGGCCGGGATCGGCAGGGCGGGTGCCCGGCTGGTTAGGACAAGTTTATCAGTTTTGTCCAATTTGATCGCGCCGTGTGCCCCCGCCGGTGCTGGATCAGGATGGCGAAGTTAGCCGAGTCGGCTAGGAGGCCGCCTGCCCCTGCCCGGACCAGGTACCGCGCATGACCCCGGCCTCCAGGAGGCTCCACTCGGTGATCACCTCGGCTGCGCCGTCAGCATAGATCACGCCCTCAAGAGTGCCGGCGCCAACGAAGGGCAGCGTGACATTCAGATCGGAATTCATGTCCACGCACTCTTCTCCGGCAAAGGGCTGCGCCATCTCTACGAAACTCGCGACACCGGAGGGCGCGTAGGCCGTGGAAAACTCTCCGGTGTCGGGATTCAGAGTGCCCTGGACGTCGGCTGTGTAGTTCAGGCTGTACGATGCCACGCCGCGCTCCGACTCACACTCAAAGTCGACATTATATGTGCCTGCGCCCGTGATCGTTCCGGTGATCGTCCCCTGCTCTCTGTCGGCGGTCAGTTCAATGTCGGCGGAGAAATCCACCTCACTGACCTCGGGGAATGAAAGGTCCTCGTGGAACGAGCCCGTAAGCAGCAATCGTGCGGCACCATCCTCCGAGGAGCCCGGAGCCGCCGGCTGGCCCGCCAGTGCCGTCTGCGTGGCCTGGATACTTTCGACCACAGAGGGGACTGCTTCCATGGCCTGCTCGCTGAGGTCATCGGCGATCGCCTCGGCGATGTCCTCAGCCAGCGCGCCGCAGCATGCCTTGAGCTGATCCAGGATGCGCTCCTTGATCTTCTCCTGCACAGCACCGCGCAGCTCGCCCTCCGCGGCCAGGAGGGGATTCTTATAGACGCTTTCCACATACTCGATCCACTCGCTGGCCTTGTCCGCCAGATCGAAGCCCTCGGCGATATCGGGGAACGCCTGACCCAGTACGTGCTTGACTACTTCCACCTGGAACTCCGCCCCCTTGACCACCAACTGGGCGCCTTCGCCATGGAAGACCTGACCGACTGTTGCCTCGGCTTCCTGGGCGCTTGCGCCAAAGCCGGGCGAGTTGCGCATGTCTGATTCGATCTGCGCGGCCTGGTCGTCCAGCTCGCCGTTCTGCAACTTCGCGGCAAGGTCGTCGAAGTCGGAGGCCTGGTCCTTGAACTTGTCGCGAAGGACAGCAAAGGCGTCGGCTTGATCCTCCGGGCTCATGCCCTCGGCGATTAGCAGGATGCGGTCGCGCGCCCGCTCCCCAGCACCGCCGGCGTACCCAAAAAAGCCAAAAAGGGATTCTTCCCAGTCGCGTCGCGGGGCGGCCATTCGCGGTGGCGCCCCGCCAGCCCCAGGCGACTGCCGAAGTGTGTCCAGGGCCGCCAAAACCGCGTCCTGCTGGGAGACAATCGATGAATAGCGTGAGTAGAGATCGTCCAATTCGGCTTGCCCGGGCTCGACCGAGAAAAGCGGAGCCGTGAAGCCGCCCGAGGAGTGTTCCAGCGCGGTAAGCTTGGCGACCTCAGCGTTCACGAGGAAGCCCACGAGCGTTTTGACAGCCGCGGCGCGCGACGGATCTTGGGTGCCGCCGGCCGACCGGAAATCGACGGGCCAGATGAGGGGCACATCCACGATCTGCATCTCGCTGAAGACGATCGTCATGCCCGACTGATTGACAGCATGAATGCCGTAAGAGCCGGGCTCAAGGTCCCAGGCCTGGGTACCCGGGCCGACGTAACTACTCAATTGGGAGCGGCCGGCATCCAAACGCAGAGCTACGGCCGCTACGGCTGTTGACTGCGCTTCGGAGGGGACCTGCGCTGGAGCAAAGGCAAGATCGCATGCCAGCGTTGCGAGGGCAATAACGCATACGGCGAAGACAATCGGATTCCGGCGGGACATGCGACCTCCCCAGCCGGGGGCGACCCGGCTCTCTGAAGCCAGCCAAAGCAAGACCGGCGGGTGAATGGCCGCATTATTACATATTTAAGGCTGGAATTGTGGACTTTTTGGCCAGGGAGGACGGAATGCTACCCGGCCGATTGGCAACCAAAGGATTCCTAGAACGGCTTGAATGCCATGAGCAGCACGACCACCGCTACTGCCAGTTGTTCATAAATGTGCCAAGGCTTTCCAGGGCGACCTTCAGCGCGGCTTCCAGGCGCCTGCGCTGCGGCAGGAGCACGAGTGGAAAGATGGCAATGACCGAGATGATGCGCAGGTTCGAAACCAGGAGCCGATTTCGCGCGGCACCCTGCAGGATGCCGGGGATGGGCGCGCCAGTGATCGGGCCAGGCATCAGGCTCGTCTTCGGCCGCGTCTCATGTTTTGAGGCGCAGGTACCACGCCCGATCCTTGATGAGCAACATGAGGGGCACTGCACTGATGGCGAGAACTGCGAGATCGACTGCGCCAACATCGTCGAGGAAGATCGCGAGCGATGCAGCAGCCAGCGCCGCGAGGGCACCGAAGTAGGCAAAGCGCCGACGCTTCTCGAGGAGCAGCGCCAACACGAACAGGATAAGAGCCGCCCCGGTGGACGCCACTGCCATTGCGCCTCGGATTGACGGATCATCCGGAAACGCGGGATGTGCGTTGAGCGCAAGCATGCTCCCAAGCGCCAGCCAGCTGATGGCGCCGAGGAATATCAGCGCCAGGGTAATGGTGACCGAAAGAGGCCGTGGCTTCACATCATCCTCCGCGGCGCTACCGCGACTGGTCCGCGCGCTGCCACCAGATGGCCGTGTCAATCACTCCGACGATAAGGGCAAGCAAGACCATGATGCTGCTATGCGGGCGGAGGACGGACGCCGGGGGTCCGGCCGCGCTGCACCCGCTGCACTGTCATTCCCGCTCCCCGCCCCCTACGCGGCACCCCCAGGCCGCGCGTCGCGACCGATGCGTCCGAGATGCGTATTTGTGAAGCTGTCGGGGAACTTCAGGCCATAGCCGAAGACGCGGTCGAGGCTGGAATGCGCGAAGATGATGACGCCGGCAAGTGCGAGGGCGGGACCAGCCACCAGCATGCCGAGGATGTAGTAGAGCAGAGCCAGGAGGCGATGATGAACGAGATTGTAGATGACGGCGCCGACCCGGGCCCGACCAGGTATCCGAGCATGCTGAGATCGGGCACCAGGAAGAGCACGGGGAAGTACCACCAGGGGAATGGAAGCTGCGAGAAGAGATAGACGGAGAAGAGAAAGAACCCAAGCTCCTCAAGACGAATGGCGGTCTTCATGGATGCCCGCCTCAACTGCCCGGGCGTGACGCCTGCAACGCCATATCCACCTCATCCAAGTGCTCGTTGCGGTGCA
>JAZDHO010000223.1:0-5215 GCA_043805815.1 Chloroflexota bacterium | reverse complement strand
CGGCCTTGTTCTGCCCAGGGACCGATGACGGGACATAGAACGACACCTTCGTCTTCGGATCATCGAACTCCTTCTTCATCCAGTCCTTGGGTGGAACGAACTGGAAGTACTGGTTCTTGTCCACATAGATTTCTGGTTCGGCCCGGCTTTCCGAAGACCGCTTTCCGGCCGCATCGCCCTCCTGGGGATCCGGTTTGTCTGGATCTCCTGCTGTGCGGGGAGTCCCCGCATTTCCACTTTTTATCAGCACCCGACGTTCTCCTGCTCTGAGGATGGTTTCGTCGCTGGCTATTTTGCGATGCCTCGCCGCTAACGAAAAGTGACCCACTTCTGCTAACCAGAAGTGAGCCACTTTGGCCCGCAGGATATACGGCCGTCAGTAGTTCTTGAGGATCTCTGGCGGAGGCGCCGAGGTCGGGAGCTTGAGGCCCGGGTCACGAAGGTTGACGGCCGAGACGGGAAATGGGAATACGTGGCACTTCTGAAGCAGGCGGCTTAGCAGGGCCGCGGTGAGCGGCCCATTGCCGAGGAACTTTCCCCACTCCTGGAACCCCAGGTTCGTCGTGACGATCGTGCTCTTGCGATTGCAGCGGCTGTCCATGAGGCGGAAGAAGTTGTTGATCTGGACTTGTGTGGGCACATTCACGTAGCCGAACTCATCGACTATCAAAACGTCGACGCGCGAGAACCGCTTGAGTAAGGCCTTGGTGCTGCGATCGGCCAGGCTCGAGCCGAGATCCTCGAATAGGTCCTGGGCCGCGACAGCTTGGCCCGTCCGGCCCGCCAGCAGGGCTTTCATCAACAGGCCCGACGCGAGCCCGCTCTTGCCGACGCCGGACTGGCCCGTGAAGACAACGGATTCTCCGCGGTCGACGAAATCCAGCTCCGCGAGCTCATAGAGCACGCGCTTGTACTTGCCCATGCACGGTTGTAGATGCCAGGGGAAGGTCTCCAACGTCCAGTACTCACGCAGGCCCGAATGCTTTATCCGGTTGGCGATGGTCCTGCTGCGCTTGTCCTGATGCTCCCGGCTGAGCAGGCCCAGCAGGAAGGAACTGTAGCTCGGCTTCTTCTTCTGGGCGTCCTGCAGCGTCTCGGCCACGATCTGCCGCGTGTGCCGCAGGCGCAATGCGTCGCAAAGGCTATGGATCTCGTCTATCATCGGGCTCCTCCTTCGGGCTGTACGCGTTGAGGTCAGGCTCCGGTGTCGCTGCGCCCTGCCGGTACTGCGGCCACTTCTCGTAGTCTTCCGGCTCCGAATTCAGCGGCAGGAAGTAGTCCCGCGCTGCGATGTCCTGCAGCAGCACCGTCTCGATGCGGTTGGCGTCGAAGAGGCGGTTCTCGAACGCCTTGGCCACCGCGGCCAGAAGATCCTCCGGCCTGTACTGGCACATCAGCCGGTAGAGCTTCTTGAGGCTCCAGCTGTAGCGGGGTCCCCGCTCGACTTTAAGCGCCCTCAGGTAGGCTGCCATCCCTTCGCCCAGCGCCAGCAGCTTCCCTTCCTCTGCCAACTGCGCCGAACGCTGCCGGCGCGGGGCATGGGCGGACGTCGGCGGCATTGGACTGCCCTCCGCCTTCTTCCCGTGGTTCGCCACTTCCTTGTGCCCGTCGAGCACGATCACACGGTCCTTCGTCTCGCGGACCACGACCTCCTTGTCCATATACTCCGCCGGGACGGGGTACTTCAGGCCGTGCAGGCTCACGCAGCTGTAGCCGTCCACGCCGCGCTGCCATATCCGGTACACCTCGGGGATATGGATGGGCAGCGCCACAAGATGAGCCTGCTCGGCCGCGAACAGCTCGATGGGGCTGGCCTTGAACTCACGCAGCTGCCGACGGTCGGCCTGCTCAGCCCACGCCAAGGCCTGGGCGTTGAGGTCCGCGTCGTCCTTGAACGTCCGCCCGACCAGGAAATTCGTCTCCACGAACCAGAACGGCCGCTCCACCTTGCCCTTCCTGTCGCTGTCCATGATCTCGTGCGCCATAAACCTGAAGCCGAACCGCTTCTCGAACGCCTCGATCTCTGGCGACATCTGCGCACGGCTACCCGACCCGCAGGCGATCGCTATGCTCGTGTTATCGATCACGCATCGGCGACAGACCCCGCCCATGTGCTTGAACGCATCCGTCAGGAACACCTTGCAGTGGAACCTGTCGAACTTCGGATAGAATTGCACGAATAGCTTGCGCGAATACCCCAGCACCAGGCTCGCGCACTGCCGCTTCACCCGCTTGCCGCTCAAGGCGATCGTGTACGGGCTCGTGTCGTGCTGCATCTCCTCGCCCGGGCCCGTCACGATGCGCTGCACCGGCACCTTCTCCCTAACGCCGATGCCGTGCCGCCGGCAGAACCACGTCAGCGCGGCATATGATGCCTCTAGTTCCTTGCCCTCCTGCGCCGTCTGCTCTTTGAGCATCTCCCACACGCGCACTAGGTTCACCCGGCCATCGGCGCTCCGGCAGCGGACATACAGCTCTCGGATCATCTCCAAGTGCTCATCCAGGCAGCTCGACCGCTCCTTGGACACCGGCTCCACGACCGCGCTCCGCATGACTTCCCGCACCGTGTTCCGGCTCACGTCCAGTTCCGCCGCGATCTGCCGCAGGCTGTGTCCCTTCTTTTGCAGCATCAGTATCGCCGACCGGGTCTCTTTGTCCAGCATGGCCGACCTCCTTGCCCAGCTTCAATGACTCCGCCGTCTTAGACAGCAGCGCAAAACGGTCTACGCACCGCCGCCACGCCGCGCCCAGCTTCATCCGACCGGCATCCTCGCCGTCGTGGCTCAACGCCCCGGGAAGTCCCCGCGTCAGGCCCAAGGACACGTTGCTGACCAGCTCCAGGCTCTTCAGGCACCGGTTCTGCGGTTCGCTCAGCGATCCGTCTGCTTCCGCCGCCGCACGCGCCTTCAAGTAGAGGACCGGGTCATCCACGATCCGCCGCCGCATTGCAGGGCCTGCCCGCCGATAGCCGGCATAGATCTCGCCCAACTGACGGTTCGTCAGCCCAAGACCTCGGATACGCTCTGCCAACAACCGCCCCTGTGCGCCGTTGACGCGCGTCAACGGCACCAGGTAGTTCCCCGCGGCATGCGCACCCAGCCGTCCACTGGCAATCTCATCAGCCATCCATTCAGGCAGTTCCTCCACCAACGCCAAGCGTTTGCTCGCCCAGCTCTTGCTCCGCACCAGCCTCTCGGCCACCGCCCCAAGGCTCCAATTCCATCCTCGATGCAGCTCGGCCACAAGCCAGCCATCCTCGAATGCGTTGCGCCCGCCTTGCGAGCTCATGCGGTAGCTCGCCGCCAACGCCTGCGCCTCATCCATCTCCCACACCGTGACCGAGGCCACGTCCGCCTTCAGCCTCTTGAGCCCACGGACACGCTTGTACCCGTCGATCACGATGTACCGGCCGCTCTCCGGCGCCGATACCACGATCAGCGGGCTTTGTTGACCGCTCTCGCCCAACGAGGCCAACAGCTTACGCTCCGCCTCCGGCCGCCTTACGCTCAGCCGGTCGTATCGCATGTCCAATGCATCCAGGCCCACTTCCGCAATCTTCATCCGACCCTTTATACCCCGGGCCCACCAGTCACGGCCAGACCCTCCTGTTTCGCAAACACCTCCCGCGCTATCAGGTAACGCACAACTCCGACGACAGTGCCTCCACCAGTTCTGGTTTTGCAAACATCCTCTGCCGTTGGCCCTCCGCTCGTCGAGGAAATGGCTCCACCAAGTCCTGGTTTGCAAACATCCTCCCCGCAGGCACCCCTGAGCTCCCTCAGATACCCCAACGAATCGCGCATCACCTCTCGGCTATTCTTCCGCTCTTCCCGCAGCCGCCTCATCCGCTCGCGCGTCTGCTGCCGATTGCGCTCCACGTACTTGGGATTCTTCAATAAGTTCTTCTTCCAATATCCTTCCCTCTGCGCCCATTCCCGCACTTTTTGACGCCGACACTGTGTCCAGACGGGATCCTTCGCTCGCCATACGCGTTCCAGCATCCGTTTGTGCTGACGACGACATTCCGTGGCTCCACACGTTACCTGACGGCTCCACTTTCGGGGTGCCGCCTTGAACCACTTCCCGCAATATGGGCATCGCTTCTGGGCCATGGCGCTTTCCCCCGTCGTCATGCCCATAGGATGACCGCTCTTTGTTGCTGGGATAACACTCACTCACAAACAACAACGGCGCCTTTTACGGGCTTCGGGCCCGTGACTTCGCCCTGACGCAAACGGCCGCGTCAGGACGAAGTTCCTTCAACGACTCACAGCAACGACTGGTCTATTGGGTTCCCGGCTGAGGGTGGGTCAGTTTCGATTAGCAGAGGTGGGTCAAATCTGGTTAGCGCCTAAGGCATGGGCTGGTGGGGCTGGAGATGGCTCGAGATCACCAGCCTGCTGCTCGGCGCACCGCTCCTGTCCATCTACGCCGCGGCCCGTTGGCCGAGCGTCCCTCCCCAGCGCCGGCGCCAAGCCATCCTCTTCGCCGCGGCCCTCGCCCTGGTCGTCCTCCTCTCGCTTGCGCTCAAGCTCTCCTTCTCCTCCCCGCACGCTAACATGCTGGCGCTGGCCCTGGCCTACCTCTGCTATTGCTCGACCGCGGCGATCGCCCTGCGGGGCCGCCGCTGGCTCCTGGGCGCACCCCTCTGCCTGCCCATCCTGGCCGGCCTGATCACCGCCACCGTCGGCCAGCTCATGCTCATGGTCGACATCAACGGCACCGTACCGCAGCACGACGAATGGGCGGCCCCGAAGGTCCGGTGCCAGGTCACCGTGCAGAGGCACATGGACACCGCGGTCATCCACAAGACGCTCACCCTGTCCAAAACCCTGCCTCTCCTCCCGTTCATCGAGCGCCAGATCTCGGCGGAGCAGACGGAATGGATGACCGGCGAGGCGGAGACCGCCGAACATCTCTCAGGGCTGTGCAAGAACGCCGCAGCTCAGCTGGGCAAGAGGTGAACATGTCGCGCCGCGAGCAATCCCGCGGAGAGGAGATCGCCAACAGCATCAGCCACGGCACGGGGTTCCTCGCCGCGCTCATCGCCCTCCCGGTGCTCATGATGGGCTCTGCCCGGCACGGCACGGCCGCCGTCGTCGGCGCTGGGATCTTCGCGGCGACCATGGCGCTCCTCTACCTCACCTCGACGCTCTATCACGCTCTGCCCGCGAACCGCGCCAAGCGCGTCTTCCATATCCTCGACCACGGAGCG
>JAZDHO010000222.1:0-2886 GCA_043805815.1 Chloroflexota bacterium | reverse complement strand
CTAGCCGTTTCGCAAAGGTGTTGATAACCGGCGCGGTCTGACACACAATCCCCTTACTGTTCACGCGGTAAGGGGATTGTCGTTTCTGGGGTAAATTCTTCCGCAGCGGTTGCGCCCGACCGGGTCCCACCCGAGGTTGATGGAATACAGGTCAACTTCTGCAAGAACCCAGCGTGCAGCAACTATGGCGTCGTACCACGCGCCACGGTTTTGCGTGGGCACCCTGCGCACGGAAATCCGCAGGACAGCTACATTGTGGGGGCGGCCGGCGCCGGTCGCCCTCTATTGCATTGCCGCGTTTGCGATGAGCGACCGCCAATTAAGAGCAACGCTGGGATCGGCGAAGAGCGCAGCCGTTTCCTACGCGATCTTGAAGGCTTACCGGGTGCATGCTGCCCCGACCCTGCATGTTCCAATCACGCGCAGCCGGTAGGCGGTGGTTCGGAGCATTACCAAGGCTTCGGACTTACCCGCTCTGGTTCCCAGCGCTACCGCTGCAAGGTGTGCGGCAGGACCTTCGCCGTCGGCAAGTCCACCACGGGCCAGAAGCAACCGCACAAGAACAAGACGATCTTCGCGCTGCTGATGAACAAGTCGCCGTTCCGGCGCATCAGCGAAGTGGCCGGCATTGGGCCGACCGGGCTCTACGGCAAGATCGACTTTCTGTACGGTCAGTGTCTCGCGTTCGCGGCGGCGCGCGAACGGCGGTTGCTCGCTGACATGGCGCTGCCACGCCTGTATCTCGGCAGCGACCGGCAGGACTACGTCGTCAATTGGACCCAGCAGCAGGACCGGCGCAATGTGGTATTGCACGCGGTCGGTACGGCCGACAACGTCACTGGCTATGTCTTCGGCTTGCACCTCAACTACGATCCGACGCTCGACGCCGAAGCTGTAGAGCAGGCGGCTGGCGCGGCCGGGGACTATCAGACCAGCGCACCCTACCGCCGCTACGCGCGTTGCTGGCTCACGGCTGATTACCAGATTGCGGCTGCACGTTCCGTAACCGTAACGCGTACGCGGCCCAACAAGGCAGCTTTACATGCGGTTATCGCAGCGACCTATGCCGATGCTGTGCAGCGCGCGGATGTCGAGGTGGCCGAAGCACCAGACGCCAACCAGCGCCTGCCAACCCGAGGGGTGCAGATTCACGCCGAATACACGCTTTATGGTCACTTCTTCTTCCTGCGTCAGCTTCTCGGCGGCGTCGAGAAGCTGCGCTTCTGCCTAGATCAGGATTCAGGCATGCGCGCCGCGTGCCTTGCCGCCTTCCAGCCGAAGATCAAGGCGCGGACCGCCGACGCGTTCTACGTTCGGACCGCCAAGGAGTTGACCGTGAACGAGAAGCGGGCGGAGCTGGCGGCCAGCCGGGCTCGTTTCGAGGCGGCCAAGCAGGCACATCCGGGACTCACTGATAGCGAGTTGCAGCTTGTGCTGATCAAGTCCGCCATCGCCCAGATGGCCACGTTGGGTAAATGGCAGGATCGCTGGCTGACTCACCCCTTGCCGGACATGAGCGAGCCGCAGAAAGCGGTGTGCTATCTGACCGACTGCGGAGACTACGACGCCGACCACTTGGCGCGGTTGTACCTGAAGGCGTCACTGCACGGCATCGACCGTTTCTTCATGCAGGTCCGGCGGCGGCTGTCGCTGCTCGAACGACCCATCGCGACCGCGAGCAAGTCTCGGCGAATGTGGTACGGCTACAGCGCCTACAATCCGACGAACATCGTAAAGCTGCTGGGCATCTTTCGCGTCTTCTACAACTACTGCGCGACGGGCAAGGACGGGAAGACGCCAGCGATACGACTGGGGCTAGCCAAGGGCAAAGTCGATCTGGAAGACATCATCTACTTCTAACGCCAGTAACCGCAATGTCGCCAGTTCACCGGTAATCCGTGGGCGGCGACAATCATCCTGTCCGTTGCTGGGGCAGCTACCGAGCGCACAAGCAAAGAGCCGGTTACCCGGCTCTTTGTTTTCCTCAACACCTTTGCGAAACGGCTAGAAAGGTGGGCCGATACGCGGGTTGGCAAGAAGTCTGGGAACGTCTTTACGTGTTTAACCGACCGCACGGGGCACTTCAATGCTGCTAGGTGAACTTGCAGAGGGTAAGCCGAGAGCGCCACACGGTCCCCCCACGCGCGATCAAGCCGCCCCGGCCACCATGGCGTTACCCCGCTTCATCCGTTATTGACGCGCCCCGACCTATCTCGGGATGGATCGGAACCGCTTCAACACAGAAGTACGCCCGACGGTGACGGAAATGCGGATGAGCAAGCAGGGTGCGGCATTCGACCGACTTGAGCCTGACCCTTGGGCGGAGCAATATGAAGCGCGCAACGGGCGTCCCCGTCGAAGGAAAGGAAAGACGACATGGGACGAAAGAGAACCGCTGGACTCCGAAAACGCAACGGAGTCTGGCATATCGACAAAATGCTCCGAGGCCAGAGAATTCGCGAGAGCACTGGAACAGGTGACCTCGGGCAGGCGGATCGGCAGGACTTGTTAGGTCACAAGTCCAGCCGTGTGACGACGCACTATTCGGGGCCAGAACTTCAGAACCTGCTTGCGGCTGCCAATCGGGTGTGTGAGGACGATTTCCACAAAATTCCCACACTCGTCGTGCTCAAACAAAAAGCGGCTACAACCCAAATTGTAACCGCTTGATGTATACGCGAAAAGTGGCGCGCCCGGCAGGATTTGAACCCACGACCCCTTGGTTCGTAGCTCAAGAGTGCGTTTCTAACTAGTGCTTGTCGGGAAACCCCGGAAACGCCCGCCCGGCGGCGGTCGAGCGAGTTTTTGCGGGGCGAAGAATTGTGCGATGAGATGCGATGCAGGGCATTTTAAGGGCGATGGGTGCCTTGTAGGAGCGCAAAAGCG
>JAZDHO010000221.1:0-5066 GCA_043805815.1 Chloroflexota bacterium | reverse complement strand
CAGCAGAGGCCACTTCTTCCACGCGTTTCTGTTGTTCCGGTGTCAACCGGATCAGATCCAGGTTCGCATAAATGTCAGAAACCGGCCTGGTCGCCAGGGTCCAGCCCCCGGTCGAGGCGAAGCGTTCGATCTGTCCATCACCGTACCGGACCATCTGCCCGTCCGTGAGGATCGGATTCCGGTTGGCCAGGCCCATTGCCCAGAAGAGATTCAGCAAGAAATGTGCATTCTCCGCGGTGATGACGATTTCTTCGTCGCCGCCGTGCTTTAGCACTTTCACCTGGTTTGCGGTCAGCGGACTCCCGGCCTGTTCATACAAGCCCGCAAAGGCCTCGTAGTCGATCACGCCAGCCTCGAGCAAGCGTGGTCCGAGGGCGCCATAGCGAACGCCGAGTCGATACCCATCAGGAGGGTTGACCTTTTCCCGCAATGCAACGAAATCCATGCGCGCATCTGCGGGGCTATCGAGGACTGGTGCAGCATCCGCATGTGGAGGCTCAGGCGGAGTGCGCCCCCATGCAACGTAACTCAGCATGAGGCCGCCAATGAAAGCCGCCAGTGCCATGAGCGGATACAGGCGCGATCGGGTTGCAGCGTAGTTTTCTAGCAGCCGCCTCTCTTGAGTGCCCCGAGGCAGGGGTGCTGAACGCGCCGCCGGAAGTTTATCGGAGTAGTTCTTCTTACTTTGCCTGGTGGGTTGTTTTGACGGCATCATATAACCAGATGGGCCCAAAGATCGTGTTCATGGACTCGGCTTCGACAGCATGCGGAAACCCTGCCTCTCTCAACATGGCGGGAAGGCTACCCCGGAAGTTGTCACCGGTTTCCTCGAGGTTGCGCATGATCGCACTCTGTGTACGCGTCAGGAAGCTGAATGGCCGGCCAAAGTCCAACAGGCGAAACGCGCCCTCCGGTTTCAACACACGGAGCACCTCGCGAAAGGTGCGCAGTTTGTCCTGGTGGACGAGGTGATGAATCACAAGGCTGCTCACGACCACGTCGAATGAATGGTCTGGGTACGGCAAGTTGTACGCCAAGCCAAGATCCCACCGGATGGACAGGCCGGCGTCGACAGACTTGGCTCGCGCCATGGACAGCACGCCGGCATCCCCGTCCAATCCCGTGACGTGCGCCGCAGGCACTCCTTGTTTGATCATCAACGTCAGTGTTCCCGTGCCGCAACCGAGGTCCAGCACATCCTGCTGGGGCCGTATGCCGGCCCGGTCGATCAAACGTCTCTTCAACACTTCCTCGCGCATCCCCCAGCGGAGCAGTGGATCGTACAAGGGTGTGAGCCAGCGGAAGCTCAGGGCGGGTATGTAGCGCGGCGTGACATCGACTCCTGGTGCCTGCATCGGCGCGCCGGTGGCCTGCCCGGGCTGAACGGGCAGGCCACTCACGAAAGGAGAATTGCGTCAGCAGCACCCGTGCGCGTGCGCAGGCTCCGACCGGCGCGCATACTTCTCAGGCTGCTGCTCAAAGGTCTGCTTGCAGCCTAGCGAGCAGAAGTAGTACACGGTGCCGTGATATTCTGAAGTGCCTGCGGCCTCTTGCGACGTGACATCCATGCCGCAGACCGGATCCCTGAAGGTGTTCGTCATGAGCGCTCCTTTGGGGTCCATTATGAGCCGACGGGAGCCTCGGCGGAAGCGCAAGGCGGCGCATCCCGGCACAGGCAACTTGGCCTATGTGGGTCAGAAGGGCTTAGTCAACGCTGATTCGCATCCGCCGCAAGAGTTGCGCATTGATGGCCACAATGATGGTGCTGACCGACATCAACAATGCACCGAAGGCCGGCGAGATCAGGATATTCCATGGGGCAAGCGCCCCGGCGGCAAGCGGCAGGGCGACGATGTTGTAGCCCGCAGCCCACCACAGGTTTTGGATCATCTTGCGATAGCTGGCACGGCTGAGCGCGAATATCTTCACCACGTCCAGCGGGTTGCTCTGCACCAGGATCAGCCCGGCGGATTCGATGGCCACATCCGTGCCACCCCCGATGGCGATGCCTACGTCCGCCCGCGTGAGTGCCGGGGCGTCATTGACGCCGTCGCCGACCATGGCGACGCGTTTGCCCTGGGCCTGCAGCTCGGCTACTTTGCGATCCTTGTGCTCGGGCAGCACCTCGGCGAAGACCTGATCGATACCCAGGTCCGTTGCAACCGCCTCGGCCACGGCCTGGCTGTCACCGGTAAGCATGGCCACCTGTACATTCATCTTGTGCAGCGCGTCGATGGCCCGGCGGCTTTCCGGCCGGATCACATCTGCGACGGCGAACCCGGCAACGACCTCCTGCTCAACGACGGTGAAAATGACCGACTGTGTCTTCTTCCCGGCCGAATCCGCGAAAGACTGCAGGCCGGGCGAGGGCGCGAGTGCCAACATCTCAAGCAGGCGCGGTCCCCCGACGTGCACCGTCTTGCCCGCGTACACAGCCTGGACGCCGCGGCCCTTGATGGCACTGAAACCGCCCACTGCAGGCAGCTGCAGCCCTCGCTCGCTGGCTGCCTTTCGGAGAGCGCGGGCGATGAGATGCTCGGAATCACCCTCGACGGCCGCCGTCAGAGCGAGCGCCTCGTCTTCCCGCCAGCCATCTGCCACGGCGATCCCCACGACGCCGAACTCGCCCTTCGTTAACGTGCCGGTCTTATCGAAGATCACGACATCGATCTCACGCGCCGCCTCGAGCGCAAGCCGGTTCCTGATGAGGATGCCGTTTTGCGCGCCCACCGAGGTCGTGATGGCGACCACCAGCGGCACGGCCAGCCCCAGAGCATGCGGGCAGGCGATCACCAGGACCGTGACGACGCGTTTGAGCACCTCGATATCAAACCCGATGGCCACGATCCAGGCAATGCCGGTGAGTGCTGCGACCGCCAGCGCGATGTAAAACAGCCAGCCGGCGGCCTTGTCCGCCAACAGTTGGGTACGGGATTTGGATTGCTGTGCCTGCTCCACCAGCCGCATGATCCCGGCCAGAGCGGTCTGATCGCCGGTGGCGGTGACGCGTACGCGCAGGCTGCCATCGCCATTGATGGTCCCGGCGATGACTTTGGAGCCGGAGGCTTTGTCCACGGGCCTGGATTCCCCTGTAACCATGGACTCATTGACGCTTGATTCGCCTTCAGCTACCTGGCCGTCGGCTGGAATGCTCGTGCCGGGCCGCACGAGGACAACATCGCCTGTCCTGAGCGCACCGGCAGCCATGGTTTGGATCCCGCCATCAGCCAGAATCAACTCGGCCGTGTCCGGCATGAGCCGCGCCAGTTCATTCAGAGCACCGGAGGCCTGCCGCACGCTGCGCATTTCCAGCCAGTGCCCCAGCAGCATGATATCGATGAGAGTCACCAGTTCCCAGAAGAAGCCCTCGCCCAGGCCGAGGAGCTTGGCCGCCAGGCTGTAGACGAAGGCCACCGATATGGCCAGGGTGATGAGGGTCATCATGCCCGGCTCGCGGTTGCGGATCTCGGGCACGGCCAGGCGCACGAACGGCACACCACCATAGACGAAGGTCACCAGCGAAAGTGCAAAGGGGATCCACTCGCTTCCCGGGAAGGATGGCGTGCGAAATCCCAACAGTTCCTGGATCATCGGGCTGAAGACCAGCACAGGCACGCTCAGCGCCAGGCTGATCCAGAATCGGCGCCGGAACATCTGCTCGTGGCCGCTGTGATCCGCATGCGCCCGATGCTCTTCATGGGCCGCGTGCGCGACCGCAGCCGGCGGAGCGCTGCCTGCATGTTGGGACATCTCGTGACCGGTGTGCGCGCCATGTTCGCCGCGCCCATGCTCGACAGGCTGCGCGTGCTCAGCGTGCTGCGTGTGGCGCGTATCATCGTGCTGGTCGTGTTTCGTGTCGTTCATAAGTCCTCACCTTTTGCCGGGATTCATCCTCATCGGATCGCCTGTCCCGAGCCAGTGCGGGACTGGAGGATGATGATTCCATCTTCCAGCGGGAATTGTGGAGCCGGGCGCGCTGAGACGCAACCGCAGAAGGGCGCGTGCTATACGCGCGAAATTGCCCGCGCGGGCTTGTCTGTCTCCGTTGCGGGCAGGCGCACAGAGACACGGGTGCCAACACCCGGCTCACTCCACATTTCCAGCCGCGCCCCGACCAGCTCCGCGCGTTCGCGCATACCCAGCAGACCGAAGTGTCCGTCGGGGGCAAGGTCCGTGGGACGAGGTGGCACCTGAAATCCGATCCCGTCGTCACTGACGTCGAGCCTGATCTCTGCCTCGGAGAAATCCATTGTCATGGTGGTGCGCCGCGCCTGCGCGTGGCGCACCACATTGTTCAGCGCCTGCTGCGCGATCCGATACAGGGCTAATTCAGCCTCGCGGGTCAGGCGTCTTTCCTGGCCCGTCCTTTGGAAGTCAACCAGAAGCGCATCAGGCTGGCTTGTCTCCCGGGCCAGCATCTCGAGGGCGGTCACAAGCCCGAGGTCCTCAAGGTAAATAGGGCGCAGGGCCCGGGTCATACGCCGGACGTTGTCGATCGTGCTTTCGGCCAGTCGCTCCAGTTCCTCCAGCACCGGCACGGCGTTGTGGTCTCTTGCGGCCTTCCGCGCCAACTGCAAACGCTGTTTGAGGGCGATCAGCTCCTGGATCGTGTCGTCGTGCAGTTCCCGTGCCAGCCGCAGGCGCTCCTCCTCCTGCGCGGAGGTGATGGCGCCAATGTAGTCGTGGAGTCCTGCCTGTGAGGCCTGAACCTGGCGCGCCATGGCCGCGAGTTCTGCCTGCAGGTGCTGCACCTCGGAGATCCCGCCGACCGGTTCCTGGATCGTATCGAAGTCACCCGAGGCTACGGCCGCGGCTTTCGCCTCAAGCCTCTGCAGCGGCTGGACGATCTGCCGGGCGCCGAACCACAATGCGGCGAGGGCGAACAGCAACGGGGCGAGCAGAACCAGCGGCGCGACCAACGTCAGTTCCAGCGCCGGGTCGATCGGGGCTTGCTGCGCGCCCTGCGGCAGGCTGGCACGCATTACCTGTTGGTGGATGGCAATGCTGCCAATGGCAATCGCTGTGAGCAGTACGGTCAGCGGCAGGATGACCAGGACCAGCACCTG
>JAZDHO010000220.1:0-2240 GCA_043805815.1 Chloroflexota bacterium | reverse complement strand
TTTCCGCGAATGGAGGTAATATCGTTTAATGAATCGAGATCGTTTCGTTGCTTTGTGCTGTACAATCCTCGGCCTCCTCATTTCTGCCAGTTCTTTTCGAATCGGCCTTGGGAACTTCAAAGCTCCTCAGGCTGGCCTCTTCCCCTTTCTCATCGGACTGGCGATAATCCTGTCTGCGTGAGTGAAGACGCGGCCGATAGGTGCATATGGCCGGTGGAGAATCCGGCGCCCAGCACGTTCACCGCCCGGCCGGGGCGACTGCGCGAGTGTTCCACCGAGATGACTACGAGGCGCCGCCGCCGCGTTGCCCGGTGTTGTGGCCGTACCAGTCGGCAAACGTGAGTGGCATGCGCTGCCGGAAGTTCACCATGCCGACAGTGTTCAGCTCGACGACGTGCATGCTTGTCTCGCGGCACAGGTCGAGCAGGCACCGCCTGCGGGCATTGTCAAGCTCGCCACTGCGCCCCTCGCCGAAGCCGCCGGTGTGTCATCAGCAGGCAGAACGGCACGCCGCGCCGCGAGGCTATTCCGGGTCTTTTCCGGTCATGGCATCTGTATTGTGACGTGGCCGTGGGGCGGCTACTCCAGCTTGATGCCCAGCCGTTTGATGAGCACGCTCTGCTTCTGGATCTCGGCCTGGAGGAATGCCAAGAACTGCTCCGGCGTCATGGACATGGCCTGGCCCCCCACGCTCACGAATCGGTCCTGGACCGCCTTGGAGTGCAGCGCCTTCGTGAGGGAGGCGTGCAGCTTTTTCACTGTCTCGGGCGGGGTGCCCGCCGTGGTGTACAGGCCGTACCAGCCGCTGGTTTGGACGTTCACGCCCTGCTCGACGGCGGTTGGCAGGTCCGGCAGGAGCGGCGTTCTGTCCTTGCTCATGATAGCGAGGCCTCGTAGGGAGCCGTCCTTGATGGCGGGAATGGCAGCGGTCGATCCGAGGATCATGTAGTCGATGTGTCCGCCCATGAGATCGGTAAAGGGCGCCGCCCCGCCCTTGTAAGGCACGTGGACCGCTTGGATGCCGGCCGCCTGGTTGAAAGACTCCGCGGACAGGTGTGTCGAGTTGCCGATGCCGGTGCTGCCGAACTTGAGCCGGCCGGGGTTGGCCTTCGCGTACATCACCAGATCCTGGAGCGACTTGAAGCGACTATCCTTGTTGACCATCAAGAGCTGCGCACCCGAGTATACGCCGGAGATGGGCACGAGATCCTTCATCAGATCATAGGGCAGCGGGCGGCCGCTGGCCGTGTTGATCACGCCGGCGTCTCCGCTCAGAAGCAGCGTATAGCCGTCGGGGGCCGCCTTGGCGACATAGTCGACGCCGATCACGGTGCCGGCGCCGGGGCGGGAGATGATGATTATCGGTTGGCCCAAGTCCTTCTCCATGGGGTCGGCAATGACGCGAGCGAGGATGTCGGTTATGCCTCCCACGGTCATCGGCAACACCAGGCGGATAGGCTTGGAAGGATAGCTCTGGGCGTGGGCCGCGTGGAATGGCATGGGCAATGAGACCGCCGCGACGAAGGCGGCGGCAAGAGCGCCCGCCCGCGCTGCACCAAGCGTTCGCGTCGTCGGCTTCACGAGACATGAGAAACTAGGCATGCTGGTCACTTTGATACTATTTTTTCCGATTTTCATCAAACTTTTCACGATAATCGCCTCCTTTTTGTTCGTAAAATATGCGTAACTATCTCTACAACCCCGGTTACTATGGATCACTCTGGATATTTCTCCCCCCATTTGTTTTGATAAGGTGTAACAAATGAAGAAACATGCTTCGTTTTTGGTTGTCACTTGCTTGCTACCGGACCTGTCTTCGTTTCAACGTCTTTCATGTCCAAACGAGACTATTCTTCGGTAAATACCTCTTCGCGCTTCTTTTTGATGGTGGGTGACAGCACGATTACCAGCATCAGTACGGCAGCCACCAACAAACCCGCCGACAAAGGTCGCGACACGAACGTACTCCAATGACCATCGGAGAGCAGCAGAGCGCGGCGCAAGTTTTCTTCCATCATCGGACCCAAAATAACGCCCAACAGCAAGGGCGCAGGCTCGCAACCGAGCTTGATGAACAGGTAGCCGATGAAACCGAATACCCCCACCAGCCAAATGTCAAAGGTGTTGTAGTCGGTAGTGTACACCCCGAGTGAACAAAACAACACAATGGCCGGAAACATGAAGCGATAAGGGACCTTCAGCAGCTTGATCCAAATGCCGATGAGTGGCAGGTTCAAAAT
>JAZDHO010000219.1:0-2191 GCA_043805815.1 Chloroflexota bacterium | reverse complement strand
CAATCGGGACGTGATCGTAAAGCGGTTCTTGGAAGACAAGAGCCGGGCCGAATGGCTACTGATGCTTGATAGCGACCAGGAGTACATAGACGATATTGGCCTACGCCTGACGCGCTGGAAGCAGCCGGTCGTCGGTGGCTTGTACTTCCACCGGGGCCACATGAGCGACCCGCTGGTACTGAACTCGACGGGCTTCCACCTGGATCAATATGGGCGGCAGGTTGAACTCTACGGGCCGTTGCGTGACGACGTATATGACTGGCTGGAGGAGACGGGCGTTCCAGCGCGCAGCGGGGCCTTTGCGATCAATGTGCCGGGAACGGGCGAGCCGTTCCCAGGGGCGCTTAGGCCGTGCGACGCCGTGGGTACAGGCGGTATCGTCATTCATCGAAGCGTGCTGGAGGCCATGACGCCGCCTTGGTTTGAATATTGCAATGGCTGGGGCAGCGAGGATTTGGAGTTTTGCAAGCGCGTGCGCGAGGAGTTGGGGCTGCCAGTGCACTGTGACTTCTCCACGGTGAGCGGGCATTACATGCTCGTGGCGACGGGGCAGGCGGAGTTTCGGCAGATGTACCTGGACCGGGGCATGGCAGCAGCCGTTGTCATGCCGAAACCGGCCGTCGAATGGTTGGCGAGCTTCTTTGAGGTGGAACCAGGGATAATGGCGAAGCGCCTGCAGGAGTACCGACCGCAGGAAATGGCAGGGCATTGGATCGCGCACGCGCCGGCGGACGCAGCCGGGCAGCAGGAGTGGTACAGGCGCACAGACACCGGGCAACTGTACGTGCTCGACCTGCTGCGCTGGAACATGTCGGGGCTGTTCCGGTCGCTGCAGGAGCGGTTGAAGGCGTTCCGGGGCGGGAAGGTTATTGAGCTGGGCGCCGGGATCGGCACAATGGCGATCCAACTTGCATTGCAACGCAACGACGTGCTGGCCGTCGAGCCGAATGACCTACTCCAGGACTTCATCACGCACAGGTGGGATGCACTCCATAGCACGGTGAGTGAGAAACGTGGCGAGCTAGTGCTGGCCGACTTGCCGGCGGGGACGGACTACACGCTGGCCGTCGCGGTGGACATATTCGAGCACCTGCCAGCGGTGCAGGCTGAGGCGGCGCTGCGTGACCTTTCGCGGCGGCTGCTGGTGGGCGGGCGGCTGTTTTGCCATAACAATTTCGGCCAGCAGGAATTATACCCGATGCACTTCGATCACGGCGAGTTGTGGCCGCGCTGGGTCAAGCGGGCTGGGCTGTTTCCGCTATCGCCGGTGGAATACGTGAGGGTGAAATGAGCTACGCCAATCGGTGCTGTGAGCGCGAGGAGATGGGCGGCGGGCGGGTACGCAGTGTGCATCACCTGCGGCCCGTAGAGGGGTAGGAAATGGCAAGGTCAGTTGATCAAGTCAACATCACGAGCATTCAGGCGACTGGCCTGAAGACGCAGATTGACCGCTACACGTTCATGCTGGAGTTCGCCTGGACGGACAACGCGGGCGTGAAGCGGCATTACGGCCCTGCGCAAGCAGTTTGGCCGAATGATCTTGCTGATGTACCTGCAAGAATTGTAAAAGCGTGGGCAACGGATTTGGTAACACAAGCTATTAGGTGGCGTCTCGGAATAGATCAACTTCCAGCAGAATAGGACTAGGGAACATGTGTCCAAGAAACCCGCTTGACGATGAACTGGACTTGTCCATGACTTGTCCCGAATCTTTTGGCAAGTGCACGATAAGTCCACTCGCCGGTAGCACGGAGGGCGCGGATCTCAATGACTTCTGCTTCTGTAAATCTGGCATGTGGATGTTGTTCGCCGCGCGGGCGATTGCTGAGTACTGCAAGCGATTGTTTCAGGCCCTTCGATTGCCTGCCTTTTGCGTCTCTATCATGCGAATTATCTGCTGGAGTACCGATAAACAAATGGGCAGGATTGCAGCAGGCCGGATTGTCGCAATGATGACACACAAACATTCCATTTGGAATTGGGCCTATAGATACTTCATAGGCAACGCGATGGGCAAATATGCGTCGTTTACCAAACCGAAGTCTCCCATATCCACCGTGATACTTTACACCAGTCCACGGCCAACAATCATCGAGGCCACGGCGTTCAACTTTCATCCAAAGCCTATCGGCAAGAGATATTCGCTTCCATCTATTGGAATGACCGTGAATATACAAGGCCAATTGTCCTT
>JAZDHO010000218.1:0-4276 GCA_043805815.1 Chloroflexota bacterium | reverse complement strand
TCCACGTCCGGAGAACCGGGCAATCATTGAGTATACCCGCGCCCCACCGAACGCCAGGCCGCGGCCGAGCGGATGAAGATACGAGCGGCACCGAAGTGCCGCTCGCGCTCGTGCCCACGCAGAATGATGCGGTCACCCTAGTACTTACGGCGTAGGCGTAACAGAGACTGCGGTGAAGTTGCGAGTCTGATCCGAAGTCACATTCGTGAAGGTCCAGCTTGACGGATCGAAGCTCCAGTTTCCGGAATTGCCTTTGGATGGGGTGATCGTTCCTGACCAACCTGAGGGAACCGTGAATGAGTAGCCGCCCGAAGTGTATGTGACCGTCGGCGTGCTGCTGGCACTGGAAAAACTGATGGTGACCTCGCCAACGTTCAGGGTACCCGATATCGTTATCGTGCCCGAGGCCGAGGTGGGAGCGGCCGTGCCGCTGCCGCTGCCAACCTTGATCTCGACGTAGATCACGTTGCCGAACGACAGGCCCTTGTCATTCTGCATCCGCCAGTTGCCCTTGAACGTTCCGTTCGTCGTCGGCGCGGTCATGGCCACCGAAATGTCGGTTTGCTGGCCGGCGGGCACCGCGGCCGGGATCAACGTGGTTGCGCCGCCCATGGCGTCGCCGCTGTCAAAGACCAGCTTGTATGCGGTGGTCCAGGCACATGAGCCGGAATTGTAGATGCGCCAGGTCTTTGTGAATTTCTCGCCGGCCTTGATCGTCGTGCCGTCTGGAATGCTGACGTCCGCGACGTAGGCAGAATTGTCACACAGGCTGGCGCCGCCTGTCAGCGGCGTGGAACTCGCAAAGGCGAAGGTGGCGACGGGTGAGGGCGGCGGCAAGGTGGGGAAAGGCGATGGCGCGGGCGTGTTCGTCGGCGGGGTTAGCGCCAGCTCCGTCGCCTGCTGGGCCTCGATGGTTTGGGCTGCAGCCGTAAAGATCGCATCCACGCCGAGTGTTGGGGTCGCGTCCGCGTTTCCAGAGCCGCAGGCGGTGAGCATCACCACCAGCAGCAGGGAGGGCACCAAGAACTGACGCCCGAGGGATTCCTGTGTAATGCGCATAGACCAATCTCCTTGTTAGACAAAGAATGATTATAACGCCATTGAGTTACGGCAGTCTGGTTGCCGGCTGACGGTGGGCGGCGACAGCCGACGGTTGCCGGCAGGCGGCGTTTAGATGGGGGGCGCGTGTGGGGGATTCGTAGGGTGCGGTTGGTGGTTGGTAGGTGGTGGTTGGCAGTTGGGGTTTGGTCGGAGGCGGTCGACGGTCGATGCGGACAGTGAACAGATGAGACGCATGCGGGGACGGAAGGCGGCGCGGGACCCGCATGTTATACTGACCTCGATAGACCCATTTGTGCAACTTCCGAAAGCGGGCGGGGTTATCACTGATGAACCTCGCCGGCGGGATTAGCCCTTGCCGGAGCTCGATATCGACGAAGAGGAGATGCTGGTGAACGCTTCGCGGGGTGACCGCGAGGCGTTTGGGGCTCTCTATGAGCGTTACGTCGAACGCATCTACAACTACGTCTACTACCGGACCGGAAACCTGCACGAGGCGGAGGACCTGACGGCCCGCGTGTTCCAGCGGGCAATGAATCATATCCACAACTACACCGACCGCGGGGTGCCGTTCTCCGCCTGGCTGTACCGCATTGCACACAACCTGGTGGCCAACTGGCACCGGGACCGCAGCCGGCGGCAGGAAATCCCGCTCAGCGACATCCCGGTGGTGCCCTCAAAGGAGGAGCGGCCCGAGGCCAAGCTGGTGCGGTCGCAGGACCAGGACTCGCTGATGCGGCTCATCCGGAAACTGCCATCTGAGCGCCAGTCGCTGCTGATCCTGAAATTCGTGGAGGACCTTTCGAATGCCGAGATCGGCAAGATCATGGGGCGCAGCGAGGGCGCAGTGAAGAGCCTGTACCACCGGACGCTGCTGTCGCTGCGGGACCAACTGGGAGATCATCTTGCAGACTTCGAAGGAGAGTGATCGATGTTACGCATCGTGACCGACGGGGCGGCAGACATGCCGCCGGCCTGGGAGAAGGAATTCGACCTCCAGGTGATCCCGATCAACATCCGCTTCGGCGAAAAGAACTTCCTGCAGTACGTGGAGCTGGACAACGCCGGCTTCTACAAGATGGTCGACGAAACCAAGACCATCCCGAAGACCTCGCAGCCGTCGCCGCACCAATTCGTGGAGTTCTACAGGAAGGTCGCGCAGCCTGGCGATACGATCCTCTCGATCCACATCACCAGCAAGCTTTCCGGCACCTATGCCTCGGCGGTGCAGGCGGCGGAAGAGTTAAAGGGGACCTTCAACGTGCTGCCTTTCGATTCGATGGTGGGATCGGTGGCCATCGGGTTCATGTGCCGGGAGGCGCGCAAGATGGAAGGCGCCGGCAAGAGCGTCGATCAGATCGTGAAGGCGCTGGAAGGCGTGCGGGAGCAGGTTCGGGTCTACCTGACGCTCGACACGCTGGAATACGCCAAGATGAGCGGGCGCGTCGGCGCCCTGCAGGCCGCCCTGGCCTCGTTGATGAATGTCAAACCCATTGCGGTCCTGACAGACGGTGTGCTCAACATGAAGGAGAAGGTTCGGACGCGCAAAGCGTCCTTGGACCGGATCATCGCCATGGCTAAGGAGGACTTCGGGAAGAAGCCGGTGTTCCTCGGCGTGGTTCAGGCCAACGATCGCGCTTCGGGACAGTCTCTGCTCGAGCAGGCGCGCGGCCACTTCAACGTGGTGGGCGAGCCGGTGCTTACGGATCTGTCCATTTCGGTGGCCGCGAACCTCGGACCCGGAACGGTGGGTTTGGTGTTGTATCCGGCAGAGTAGGAATACGGCGGTCAGCTATCAGCGGTCAGGGCCGGCTGATGGACGAACGGTAATTAGCGAGAAGGAATGAGCGGAAAGAAACGTCACTGGGTCGCTGAGGAGCGGTTGGACGCGATCGAAAAGCAATTGGCCGGTACGCTGAGGCCCGTTGCAGCTTCGCGCGACCTGATCCAGCGTCTGCGGGAGCGCATCCGCATCCCTGACCGCCGCGAGCTCGCCGAGCGCCTGCGCGATTGGCAGACCCTGCTGCTTGTGCTGGGCGGCGTGCTGTCCGGCGCTGTGATGGTCCTAACCGTGGCCCGGGCGCTCTTCCATATGGTGGGGCGGAGAGCTGCGGGGTAGTGGGATAGTTGGGTAGTTTGATTGTTCAGTAGTTGGGTAGTCGGACAGTGAGGAAGTTGGGTTGTGGGGAGGTCCGACACGCAGCGCACGCGGCACGTCCGGCGACAGGGCGCACAGGGTTGGTGAGGGGCCCCGGAGGGCCCGTGGTAATGAAGCAACGATCCCGCCAAATCAGGCGGGATCGTTGCTTCGGCGGCTGCGTTCGAGGCCCCAAGGCTAGTCCGGAAGCAGACGCAGGCGCAGGCGCTGCGCATCGTCAATCAGGTCGACGCCGGGGGGGAGGTGGAATTCTGTGTTCACCGGCTGGACGAGATGTTCGATCAGAGGCAGGACGTCCGAGGGCAATGAGGTCTCATCCTTGAGCTGCAGCAACATGTCCACGGCGCTTGCGTTAATGGGGACAAGATTGCGGCGAGATTGGTACTCAGCGGCAACGATGCCCGCGCCGCGACGAGCGCAAACGCGCGCCTGCCCTTCATTGCCGCGTTCACGCGCCCTGGCTGCGTTCTCCAACTCGGCCTCGAATCGTTGGCGCCAATCCACGCATCGATTATAGCGTTGGGACCCCGGCCGGGTCCTCTTGACAAACTAGAACATATGTTCTATACTGATCGCGTGTCCACCATCCGCGCCAGCGGCTCAATTCATCGTGCACGGGCCGCCCCTTGGCCCGCCCTGACTCGTTCCTCAATTTTTTTTCGGGCGAGGCGGCATCCAGCGGCCATCGTGCATCCCCGCGCCCGTGTGTCCGATTCAACTCCCTCCCCCGCAATCGGGGGAGGGCGGGGTGGGGGCCAGCTGGACGATCCCGGCGCGGGATTCCGGCAGTGTGCTCACCGGAATCCGCCTCTTCCCGATGAATCCCGATGGGCAAAACGCGTCCACTGCTTACACTGCTTGTATACGTTCCACCCGTTATCATCGCGCGAGGCGCTTACCCCTACGGAATCAGAATCGTTCCTCATTGTTTTCTTTTTGCATCGTCCGGGCGCAGAGGCGTGGCCGGCCTGCCTGCGTGCGGCGCTCGCGGCCTCAGGCCGCCGAACTCCGCGCCTCAGAGGCGTCCGGGCCTGACGCCGGGCGGACGCTATAATGCCC